>JAIRSN010000101.1 GCA_031255425.1 Dysgonamonadaceae bacterium | reverse complement strand
GAACCGGAATTGCCGCACGCTGTTTTAGGGATGAAGCTGGCGGAGAAATACAAGGAGAAAGCCGACATTGTCAATGCAATCGGCGCTCACCACGACGAAACGGAAATGACAAGCCTGCTGGCGCCTATCGTTCAGGTTTGCGATGCGATTTCGGGCGCCCGTCCCGGAGCAAGGCGGGAGATTGTAGAAGCCTATATCAAACGGCTGAACGATTTGGAACAGTTGGCGTTGTCCTATCCGGGAGTGGTAAAGACGTACGCGATTCAAGCCGGACGGGAGTTGCGGGTGATTGTCGGAGCCGACCGGATCAACGATGTTGAAACCGAAAGTTTGTCGAACGAAATCGCCAAAAAGATTCAGGATGAGATGACTTATCCGGGACAAGTGAAAATTACGGTTATCCGTGAAACCCGCGCAGTTGCCTTCGCTAAATAATTCTTGGAAATGGACAATGTTTTAATTCGTTACCAGCATGTTGAGCTGAGCATTGAGGAAAATATCATTCTTCAGAATGTGACTTTCGAACAGCACAAAGGCGAATTTCTTTACATCATCGGTAAAGTGGGTTCGGGCAAAAGCACGCTTCTCAAAACGCTTTATTGCGAAAAGCCGGTAGATAAAGGCGAGGCTTTCATCTTTGATTATAACCTGAAAAAAATAAAGCGGAAGCAAATTCCACTGTTGCGCAGAAAGATCGGCATTGTGTTTCAGGATTTTCAGTTGTTGACAGACCGTACGGTATACTCCAACCTCGAATTTGTCCTGAAAGCCACCGGGTGGAAGGGAAAGCGAATCATTGACGACCGCATCAAAGACGTGCTGGATCAAGTGGGAATGGGGACTAAAGGCTACAAAATGCCCCACGAATTGTCGGGAGGCGAACAGCAGCGCATCGTAATCGCCCGTGCGTTATTAAATTCCCCGGAGATAATCCTCGCCGACGAGCCGACCGGTAACCTGGATCTGGAATCCGGCAACAAAATCGTACAACTGCTTCACGACATCTGCGAAAACGGAACCGCTGTGATTATGACAACTCATAATTACCAGTTGGTTCAGAACTTTCCGGCGAAAGTAAAGAAATGCGAAAACGGTCAACTTTGCGATTGTGAGATATGACCGGAAGGTTCCTTCCTAATTGAAATACCGGATATTCTTTTTATTTAATATCACATAAATAATGACAGGCGCTCCAAGCAGGGGCGTCACTGCATTTAAAGGCAACAGTTTGTTCCACAGGGGAAGAAGGGTCATTAAGTTGCAAAGGAGTGCCGTAGCCGCTCCGCAAAGGAGAGTTGCCGGCAACAACAGTTGCTGGTTGGATGTTCCCAGGACGATGCGCGCCACGTGCGGAACGGCTAACCCGATAAAACTGATGGGGCCGCAAAACGCAGTTACAAGCGCCGTTAAGAAACCGGTGATCACCAGAATCAGCATCCGTACCCTTTTGATATTGATGCCCAGGTTGGAGGCATAATGTTCTCCCAGCAGCAGGATATTCAGCGGTTTGACCAACAACACGGAACCGGACAAGCCGGTTAGGACAGCGATGCCGTAGAAGAATATTTGCCTGGAGGATACATTCGAAAAGCTGCCCAATCCCCACAGGACATACGACCGGATGCTCTCGGAAGAGGCAAATGAATTTAGAACGGAGATTCCCGACGAAGCCAAATACCCGATCATCATGCCGATAATAAGCACCAGGACATTGCTTTTGACCCGGGAAGACAGATACAAAATAAGCGCCAACACGGCTAACGCGCCGGTAAAGGCGGCTAAAACCGTGGAGATAACGCCTCCGGAGTACAGCATTACAACGGCGACTCCCAGGTTGGCGCCGTCGCTCACGCCCAGTATGCTGGGACCTGCCAACGGATTGTGGAACAAGGTTTGAAGCATCAAACCGCAGACAGCCAACGCCGAACCGCCCAACAATGCGGTGACGGCTTGCGGAAGGCGCGAATGTAAAACAATCGAAGTCCACGATGAACGTTCGACCGCCCGGCCGAGAAAAATATCGGCTACTGCCGAAAAGGGAATGGATACCGAACCGTAGAAAAGATTGCACAAAAAGAGAATCACAATTACAACAGCAATGCCATAACAGATATATCTCTTATTTTTCATTCCTCTTTTATCTTAACCGGTCTAAGGAACGAATCAGTTTTTCATCTTTTTTTATGGCACGGATAGCCAGTATATTGAATATACCGGAAATAAAAGGAAGGACAATAGGCCATTTCCCGGCAACGGTTGTGCCGGAAAGAAAAAGAACGAGGCAGGAAAGAATCAATAAAACAAGGATGCCGTAACACAACTTAACCTGTAACGGCCTGTTTTTGTATAGAAAAACGGCGATAATAGATAACACAACAACCCCTCCGCTTCCGGCTTTCAGCAGTAAATCAACATTCTTTTGTTCCAATGCCGGAACAAACAGCAGCAACGATGCAATGATTGCACCTGCCAAAAGCCATATCGTTTGAATCCGTTGAATCATAGGTCTTCCATATCTTCTTTCGCCGGGTTGCGGAAATAGATTTCGCCATCGACAAACTCCTGAGCTGCAATCAGTGTTGCTTTCGGAAGCCGTTCGAAATAGCGGGATATTTCGATTTGTTCTCTGTTTTCGAATATTTCGTCCAGGCTGTCGGTGTAAGAGGAGAACTCTTGCAACTTTTGCTCCAGATCGTGTTTGATTTCGACCGATACTTCGTTGGCGCGCTTGCCGATAACGCGGACGGTTTCGTAGATGTTTCCCGTTTCTTTCGCCATCGCCATCAAGTCGCGTGTAACCGTATTGCCCGGTGCATTTGTTTTTTTGTAATCCATAATTTATTTGCTTTTAATCTGTATTTTTTAATTGTTTTGCAATCTCTTCGTATAGTTTCCGGATCTCTTTTGCGTACTTACCTTCCGGATAATCATTGAGGTATGAATAATATTCATCGACTACATCCCGGTACCTGAAATCTTTTTTCTCATCTACACTCTGTTTCGCCATTTCGTACTTGGACTTAAAGATGTAGTACATAAATTCTTCGCGGTGCCTGGTGTACGGATAGGAACGCATCGCATTCTGCGCCGTGACAACGCACGAAAGGTAGTTGCCCCCCGGAAACGGGTACAGCAGATAATCCCCCAGGTTGTAATACAAACGGGTGTTTATCAACTCTTTCAGCGCCAGCTTTTCCTGCAAAGCGAACAAAGCGTCCTGTGCGATGTCTTTTTTCTCGCTTTGAGGATAGTACTCTATAAAATCCTGAAAAAGCTGCATCGCCTTGTAGGTATCCGTCTGGTCGAAGCGGGCGTCCGGCGATTCCAGATACAGGCCGTAGGCTGCATAAAAACGGGATAACTCGGCATATTCGCCCCGCGGGAATGAGGTATAATATCTCTTGAAATATTCGGATGCGCTTACATAATCTTTTAGCGCATAATGAGTTTGAGCCAGTAAATACAGTGATTCCTCCGCATGAGAAGAACCGCGCAACATGGGAACAACTTCCTCGAAAAGCGTCACGGCGCGACTGTATTTTTTTGCGTCGAAATACCGCTTGGCTGCTTCGTATTTTACCATTGTGTCGGTGCTTTTCAATATTTTATTGTATTCGCCGCAAGACGATAACAATATCAACAGGAGAGAAAAACAGATGAATCTTGAGTTCAATTTCATATTTTATGAATTTGGATACAAAAGTAATTAATCCCTTTGGATTTTAAAAAGATTTTAATCTTTTTTAGCTACCCGCAGATTCATGCCGCCGTTGCTGTTTTTATCAAACAACGCTGCCTTTGCGGACAAAATGCGATAGCATCCGCAAAGACAGCGTTGTTTGTGTTACATGCTTTGTGCCGTATAAATCACTCCGGATCGAATGAATTTGAAACGCACCGAACCGTTATGCCATACGAGCGATTGTCCGTGTACGCTGGATTACGAGACTCCGAACTAAAGAACAAGTCGTACGAATTAGAATTAATACCGGTAGCTGTACGGCTCCAATAGTAGCCTTTCTCGCCAACGGTGTTCAGCATTCCGCCATTACGGTGACGGTACCCGGCGGCAGGCAAGAAAAAGGAGGTGGGTTTGCCTGCACCACCCGGTTTAATCTCGTAACCGTAAGTGGGAG
>JAIRSN010000045.1 GCA_031255425.1 Dysgonamonadaceae bacterium | reverse complement strand
TAGGGATTATGAAAAAAATAACAGGTAGCTTATTATTATATTTGATAATAAGCCAAACACAAACAATAGCCGGGCAAACGAATGGCAATACCATTGTTTTACCCAACAGTTCATGGTCGATATTGAGATATGGAGTGACATATCCTGTTCCTTGGGTATCCACTCAATACGTTTACTTTGCCGGAGATTCTGTTGTGACGGACAAAACATACAAAAAAGTCTTTTCATGTGATGATAAATTGCATGAAAATATAACGTACGAAGGATTAATCCGGGAGCAGGATAAAAAAACCTGGTTCATCTGCAAAGATTCTGAAACGGAAAACCTGTTATATGATTTTTCGTTGGAAGAAGGGATGACATTTGAGTACTCTTCTATGTATCCGGAGGAATTACCGGAACTGTTGTATGTCAAAAACAGCGATATTATAGAAATAAACGGGGAAACAAGAAAGCGTTTGCAACTGTCATTTCCCCCATTACCGGGCGATGATTGGATAGTTGATACCTGGATTGAAGGAATCGGCAGTTTAAGAGGAATCTTACAGCCATTACTTCTGGATGGGGTAGTAAGTGAATTATTATGTCATCACAAGAATGATGAGCTGATATATAAAAATCCGGTCTATTCCGAATGTTATTACGATAAGGCGGAGGATATTACATCTATGGAATCCAAAATAACAAACGATTTAACCGTATATCCCAACCCTGTGGATAATATCCTCGTTATATCTTCCTCAAATGATGCCGTTTCATTCGTCGAATTTACCGGTGTGTCGGGAAAAACGGTATATACAAAGCGATTAGATGCCAATAAAGAAAATAAAATTGATATGCGGCGGTTTGCCCCCGGCTTGTATTTGCTCCATGTTTACGATACAAACGGACTTGTTTCAACAGCTAAGATTATTAAAAGATAGTTGCATGAAAAAAAATAACACACACGGAGCCTATATTCTTAATCTTCAACATAAATTCAAAAAAACAATTTTACAATTTATAAAATGATAAATATCATGAAAAGAAAAACAGTAGCGGCGTTTTTGCTTGCCGCGTTCGGATGCATAGCGCAGGCTTATGCACAGAATTATGCGGAATTTATTCCGGATTTAGCCGCCCATTATGCCATAAAGAAAGCAGACGACGGGAATTTGTTGACCTACAAAGGACTTAACGGTACGGCGCTGTTCGAAGGCGCTTCGGACGTCTTTAACCAGGCGTTTAAGTTTGTGAAAGTAGAAGGAGACGGCAATGCCGGTACGGACGAGTATTATATTGTTTCCGTCAATGTGGCGTCGGCGCCTGCCGATTTGGAACACTTGAACGAATCGGGCGTATCGAAGATTGAAAATACACCGACCTGGGGTTCCGTCCGGATTTACAGGAACAGCGACGATAATACGTTTGCCATTAAACTGGCGGGGTCGGATGCAAACAGTTCCAGAAATAAAAGAAGTACCCTGTATATCAACGGCAACAGGCTTGCCTTCAGACAAAATGATGCCAATTACAACGTGACTCCGCCGGAATCGGATTATGTTTTCAGGATTGAAGCGGTAACGATTGATGTTACGCCGACGGTAACGGGCGTCAGCATAAGCGGTTCCAAAACGCTGGTACGCGGCGCGGCAACGCAGTATAATGCCACGGTGGCAGGCAGGTTTCTTCCGGTAACTACGGTAAGCTGGTCGCTCGCCGGCGCAAACAATCCGTCGACGACGATTTCCGCGGCGGGATTGCTGACGGTTGCCGCCAATGAAACAGCAACGAAACTGGCGGTAACGGCGACTTCCGACTTCGACAACACCCAATCGGCTTCGCTTGAGATTGTCGACCGGGCGGAATTCATTCCCGGTTTATCCTCTTTCTACGCTATCAAAAGCGCCGCTGACGGAAGATTGCTGACTTATAAGGGGCTCAACGGCACGGCACTGTTTGAAGAGGCATCGGCGGATACGCTCCGGCAGGCGTTTAAGTTTGTGAAAGCGGAAGGAGACGGCAATGAGGCTACCGACGAATATTATATTGTTTCGATCAACGTGGCGACGGAGGGAACCGCCATCGCCGATTTGGAACACCTGAACGAATCGGGCGTGTCGAAAATCGAAAACAATCCGACTTGGCATGTCGTCCGGATTTTTAAGAACGCCGATGACCATACTTTTGCCATCAAGCTGGCAGGCTCGGCGGCGAACGGTTCCTCCAAAAGAAGCACGCTGTTCATCAACGGCAACAGGCTTGCATTCAGGCAAAATGACGCTAACTACAACGTGAATCCGCCGGAAACGGATTATCTTTTTGTTGTTGAAACCTTGGATATTGACGTCACGCCGGCGGTAACGGGCGTAACCATAAGCGGCGCCTCGACGCTCGCACGCGGCACCACAGTGCAGTACAGCGCCGAAGTGGCAGGCAGATTCATTCCGGCGACAACGGTAACCTGGTCGCTCAGCGGCGCAAGCAACCCGGCTACAACGATTTCCGGAACAGGGCTGTTGACGGTGGCGGGCAATGAAACGTCTTCAGCGCTTGTCATAGCGGCTACTTCCGATTTTGACAATACCCGGTCGGCTTCATTTCCTGTTTCTCTTATCACCCCGCCGGCAACGCCTGCGCCGACGCCCGCACACGACCAGGCGAATGTAAAAAGTATTTTCAGTGATTATTATAACAACAACGGGCAGTTTGTCGTGAACTACGACGACTGGCTGGCGGCAGACGCAACCCGGCCGCACAAGGAAATCATCACGCCGTTTGCAGACCAGGCGGACAACGTCCTGTTTTTGGATACGCTTCTCAATGGCAATGTCGCACAGATTAGCCTGGGCGCAGTGGCTCTTGCCGACAGGGACAGTATCCATATCGATATTTATTCGCCCGGCGGCAACGACGGAATCGGCGAATTCGACTTTGCCCTGTACGTGGGAACGGCGGCATGGGCGGGCGCCTCGTGGGTACAGGCAGACGTATGGTACAAAATTACCGAGGAAAGCCGGCACGGACAGTGGATTAGCATCGAAGTGCCCGTAGATAAATTTGTGGAAAAAGGAAGCCATGCGCTGGTATTGCGGTTGCGGCGCGGCGGGCAGGGTTCGGCAGGTAAAAAACTGTTTGTGGATAACGTTTATATTTATACTTCGGAATATGTGGATCATACGCCAACGGTGAAGTCTGTGAGCGTCAGCGGATCGACGGCTGTTCAACGCGCTACGGCTTCGCAATACAGGGCGACGGTTACAGGCGCAAACAGTCCATCGACGGCGGTAACATGGTCGCTCAGCGGTGCGGAGGATGAAGGTACCGGTCTTTCTGCGGCAGGCGTGCTTACGGTAGCAGCCGGTGAACCGTCCACCACGCTGACCGTTACGGCAACTTCCGACTACGACGACACGAAGTCGGGCAGCCTGACCGTCACCCTTGTCGATCCCGTTACCATGACGGTGGGCACGGATGTGGATTTGACGGCTACGCAGCCACATTGTCCGGCGCCCGTTCCGGCACACGACGCGGAGCATGTGCATGCCCTTTTCAGCAATGCGTACGACTGCTGGCCATTTAGTATCGATTATTCCGACTGGGCGACAACGCCTACCACAAAGGAAATTATTTCACCTTTTGAAAACAACGAAACAGAACGAGTGCTGAAAATCGGCGAACTGCTCAACAGCAACTATTCGCAGATTTCGCTCGGTACATGTAACCTGGCGGGAATGGATTCCATTCATATTGATATTTATTCGCCGGGCGGCGACCAGGGCATCGGCGAATTTGATTTCGGACTGATTTTTGCCTGGGACGGCGGCAACCACGTATCCGCCAATATCTGGCTGAATATCACGGAAGCGCAAGTGCATGGCAGGTGGATCAGTTTCGATGTGGCGCTTTCGCGTTTTATTGCTACCAATCCCAATTTCAATCCGGCGAACATCAATATTATCCGCTTGCGGCGCGGCGGGAAAGGCTCGCCGGGAAAACTGCTGTACGTCGATAATATTTACGCCTACGGGGAAAACGAAAGCATACAGCCGCCACCCACTCCCTTACCCGAAGACCTGGACGCTCCGACAACGCTCCCGGCTGTTACGGCAAACGCCGAAAACGTAAAATCCATCTTCTGCGAACAGTTTGAAGAACCGGATTATCAGGAAACGCTCGGCGTCTGGGATGTTTCGGGCGATTATACCCTTGAGGACGACTACAAAACGGCTAAGATGAATTATGGACAAAACGCCGGTCAAGACCGCGAGTTTGTGGAAATTATTCCGGGAAACAAAACGATTAAGCTCACCGGCTGGAACGATTATCCTTTCAAAATACACCGCAACAGCACGACTATGGATTTGAGCGATATGGATTATTTGCATATCAGCGCTTACCTGGCAAGCTCTTTGGTGGACGACAAGCCCTGCTCCATAACGTTCTTCATGCACGACAATGCCAATGCGAAACTCGACAATCCTGCGCAGGTCGCCGCCGTCGCCATGACACCGGGCGAATGGGTATCTGTCTCCATTCCGCTGTGTTATTTCAGGGACAAACTCGATTTGTCGAATGTTTATGTGCTTCGCCCCCGCGTGGGCGGTTACGCTTCGATGAACGTATATATCGACGATATTTTTGCTTACAAAGGCGATCCGCTGGCAGGCACTGTGGTCGGCGCTCCCTGCTCCGATACGCCTCCTCCCGTCGAAGATCCGATTCAGGACAGCCGCAACGGAACATTGCCGCCGCGCGAAACGGTGATGCTGGGCGTCAACCTCGCTTCGGCTTCGGGGGGAACCAATCCGGGCACTCTCGGCACGAATTACCGTTATCCGAGACACGAAGATTTGTATTACTTCAACGCCAAGGGCGTCAAGCTGATTCGCCTGCCTTTCCGCTGGAAACGTATCCAGGGCGAACCGGACGGCGCATTGACGGTTGACGACATCAACGCGATGCACGCTGTTGTGAAAGAAGCCGAACGCCTCGGAATGTGGGTGATGCCGGATATGCACGATTATCTTGAATATGCGCGCAACGACACGCTGTTTGAAGTCGGAGTTGCCGGCGGCCGCGCATGGCGGGGCTCTGTCAACGCCTGGGGCCCGTGGTTCTCGCTTAATTATACCGGCATCACAAAAGAACATTTCGCCGATGCGTGGACAAAACTCGTGGACGCCTTCTCCGACTGTTCCAATATTTGGGGTTACGACCTGATGAACGAGCCGAAAGGAGTCAATATCGACGTATTGAGAGATAATTATCAGGCAGTCATCGATGCTATTCGCGAAAAAGATACGCAGGCTTATATTGTCGTTGAAGGCAAAAGCTATGCGTCGTCCTCCGGTTGGCCGAGCGTAAGCGACGAACTGAAAAATCTGACCGACCCCGCAAACAAGCTGATTTATCAGGCGCATTGCTACTTCGACAAGGATGCTTCGGGAACGTATCAATCGGATTACAACACCGAAGTCGGCAACAACTTCGACGTGTATAAGCAACGCCTCGACCCTTTCATCAACTGGTGCGCCGCCAACGGCAAGACCGGTATGATCGGCGAGTTCGGCGTGCCTTACAACGGCGCAACCGGCGGCGACTCACGGTATATGGTGCTGATCGACAGCGTATTCTCCTATCTGAAACAAAAACACATGACGGCAACTTACTGGTGTGGCGGCGCATTTTACGAGACCTACCACATCACCGTTCAGCCGACAGATAATTACCGAGTGGAGAAATCGACGATGGCGATTATGGAAAAATACATTCGCAATTTCGATCAACCAACCGGCACCGGCGAAATAGCAGCCGGCGCAAAGATTTCGGTTTATCCGAATCCGGTTGCCGGAACGCTGTATATCCAATCGGAAACAGCCATACAGCGGGTACGTATCCTAAATCTGTTCGGGCAAACCGTTTATGAAGCCCGGCCAAACGCGACACAGTACAGTATTGATGTAAGCCGGTATGCAAAGGGCAATTATCTCTTACAAACAATATCCGGTAACGGTAAGGCGACAACGCAAAAGCTAATTAAACAATGACGGAATAGTTGAATGACAAAAGGAAAGGCGCAAACTGAATGGGGTTTGCGCCTTTTTTTTAGTGTCATCCGGCTAAATATTAAATTGAGTTCCTGTTAACGCAAGCGAAAAAGCAGTAACTGCATTTTTCACTACTTAATTTTTTATGCAGTTATTTCGTTTCAGAATCTCGAAAATAGCGTCTTCGTCCAGACCGGAAAACAATCGTATCTGTTCTATGGAAAATTTGTTTTCGTATGCGGCTAAAACGGTTTGTTCCAATCCTTCGGCTCGTCCTTTCGCCAGTCCTTCGACTCGTCCTTCGACTCGTCCTTCGGCCAGTCCTTCGACTCGTCCTTTCGCCAGTCCTTCGGCTCGTCCTTCGGCAAGTCCTTTCGCCAGTCCTTCGACTCGTCCTTCGACTCGTCCTTCGGCAAGTCCTTCGGCTTTTGCGGTATCTGCCAGTCCCTTTTCTACACGGATGTAGTCCCAGTACTGTTCATACCACGCCATTTCTTCCGCCGTGAAAGCGCCTTCTTCGCACAGTGTGAGCGCTTCATGTATCTCTTCATTTTCCAGCAGGTCGGGTGATACGCTCTGCCCAGGGTCTCCCACCTCGCTCAAAAAGCGAAGCCACAGAACCGACATCTTACGGTCTGCCGGCTTCTGCGCCTTAAACTTGGGCAGTTCCACCAGTACAAACTCCAGTCCTTCAATCACCTCTTCGGTATTATTGCGGTTGATGGTCTGGTAGTGGTGGTAATACTCCGGGGTTTTACGGTCGAAGACGTCGTTGATAATGCCCAGGCCGTAGACGGGGTGGAGCAGATCATAGCCCTCGTTCTTGTTGAGCTGGCGCACGTAGGCTTTCGATGCGTTGAACACCATGCGGCGGTTGAAAAATTCGCTCCAGAGCATCTGCATTTCGACGATAAACTGCCGTTTGTAGTTGTCTATACACCTCACATCGACGATGGAGTTTTTCTTCAGCGGGGTTTCGGGTACCTGTTCCGGAGGCAGGTATTCAATACTCTCAATGAACCGGTCGGGCGCCAGCGGCATCAGTGCGTTGAGGAAACTGACGAGCAGCCGCGGATGTTCGCCGAATATCCGCTTGAAAGTAAGGTCATTTCTGGGATCAAGATAGCGTGCCATGTTTTTTTTATTTTAGGTTGGACGTATGGCAAAGGTAATTATTATTTATTACAAAACCGAATTTCCGGAATGCTTTTTGGGGGTGACGCAGTGTCGAAGTCAGGAAATGACAATCTCAAACAATATACATTGAAAAAATCAATCGCACCGCAAAAAAAGATTTAGCCCGTCATCTCATTGCTATTGCAGATATTTTCCGGCAGGGACAGCTACTTTTCCTCTTTCGTGTGCGACTCCGCGGTAACTTTCCGGCAAATCCGGATTTTTACCTTCGATATAGTGCGGGAACAGAGGGTAGGGATAGACCGGACGGCGAAACCGCACCTCTCCGTTTTCTTTGTATGCCGAAGCGATAATCTGTTCCGGCGCGGCGGCTTCTTCTACCCATTTGATCAGGGCAGCAAAGAGGTTGTAATCGCTGTCGTCGGAAGGGCTTGAAATCCACTGTCCTAAAGAACAGGGACCGGGACCTCCGCCGCAGTGAAACATTCCCGGCACAAGAAAATAACGGAAAAATGTTTGCGTCTTTTCCATACCGCCTTGCTTTTCAACTACTCTTTCGTAGTAATGCACGGCGTCCTGGAAGGGGACGAGCGGGTCGGCGGTTCCCGTGTACATCAGCAATTTGCCTCCGGCCGCACGGAAATCCTCCAAATCCGGATTATTGGCGTTGAGAACGGGAGCCAGTACCGAATCGACTTTAGCCAGTTGATCGTTAAAATCGAAATCGTCAAAGTCGAGCCCGAAAATCCATCGGAAAGGATAAAAATGGTACTTTATCCAGTCGTTTTGCTGCTCGAAAAGCCCTGCTCCGGCCGATTCGCTGCCCAAAGGAATGGGCGTGTAAATCTGCTCGCCTGTCAGCGGATTGACCGGTCCGGAATAGATTTGTTTCAGTAGCTGTATCTGTTTACCGGTAAGGCAGGTATCCAGCGCTTCCGGTTCGAATACGGCGATACGCGGATCGGTCAGGAAACTGTCGCCGGCATATCCGCCGTCTTTCCCTGCGTTCACCTTCAAAACGGCGCCGGTAATGGATTCGATTTGTTGCTTGGTGAATTTATTTTCGGGATTTTGATTGCTCATCAGGTAATTCCACAGAAAAAGGGTATGCAAATGCGTCCGGTTATTGGCGGGCGCTCCGGCCAGAATGCCGTTATAGTCATTTGGATACCGTTGTGCCGTCATCAATGCCTGTTGTCCGCCGGTTGAACAACCGATGAAATAAGAAAAAGAAGGCGGTCGCCCGTAGTGTTTTTCGATTACTGCCTTTGCCGCTACGGTCATTTCATGCGTGGCGCGGTAGCCGAAATCTTTCCATTTGGATGGATTGGATACCAGGCTATCCACATGCGGAGAGGTTCCCATATCGGTATTGGCGACTGCAAAGCCGTTTTTCACGCCGGCCGATAAAACATTACGGTCGATAGATCCGGCTCCTCCGCCGTTGCCTGTTCCTGCAAACCTGCCATTCCAGTTATCCCGCGGCAGCCAGACTTCTATGCAAATATGCGATTCCACTGTCGGTTCGGAAAGGAGAACCAGCCGGGTATAAGCAGGCAAGTCTCCGGACGGAACCTGCTCTACGACAGATACCGTCAGGTTTGGTAAATTTAAATCAGCCCAATCATCAACCGCCTGCTGCGATTTTGTCCGGGAAGAATGGAGCAATATAAAAAGCAAAAACAGTATTTTCAATTTCATGGCTTCATTTTATTGAAATACTTCCGTATATTTTCGGATAAAATATACGGGGGTGCAACTCCAGGCATGGCAATAGCTGTTGATTGGATAAAAGTTGTAGGGTGAAATAAAATCGTTTCCCGGATTATAAACTTCCCAAAATGTATCTGCACCTTTGTTCAACATTCCACCCCAGTAGTCTGTAAGGGCTTCTTTTGCCTTGCGGTGCATGTTGCAGTCTATCAGCGATTGTATATAGTAATGATACAGGTAAGGCGTTCCGGGTTGGCAAACCTCCGGGGTTGAATCCAATGCCGAAAGCGCTTTCCGTCCTTCACCGGGGCTTGCAACACCGCTCAATATCATCCAGATTTGAGAGGCGCAGGATATTTGTTTATTCGTAATGCCGACAAACAACCCGCTTTTTTTGTCGTAAAAATTTTTTCGTGCGGCGTGGCTCATTTTCGCAAAAAGTCCGGGTAAATCGGCTACTTCATTTTCTTTCCCCAACCATTGGGCGAGCTTGTATGATTCCTTGAGCGCAAAAATTGAAAATCCTTGTACGGCAACTTCTTTGTGCAAATTTTCTTTCCAATCGAAAAAAATCCACCATTCTTTTCCCAATTTTTCAAAATCCATTAAGCCGTTTGACAGCACATAAGTACGGATAATATCCAGTTGCCGTTTAGCCACAGGCCACAGTTCACTTGCGGTTTCGACGTCGCCGGTGGCTTCCAGGTAATCTTTTAAGCAAACATTGAAGAGCAAGGCATACTCAAAGAGGAATTGACCTTCTTGGGCGCGTGGTGTTGGTTTCTCAATTACCGTAGCATGCAAATAGCCGTTTGTATGGCTCATGGCAGCCAACAAATAGAGACATCTCTTTGTTAAATCGTACTGTTGATAGGAGAAAATGTTTCCCAGCGATTGCAGATACAAGTCGCCAATCCAGAGGCGCTGATCGCGTTTGGGACCGTCTTCAAAAACGGTTTGCATACATTCTTTCAGGGTATTCAGGCCTACCCGGTCAATTTCGCGTATCATGGGGGAAACATTTTCGGGCAGCCCGGCAGGTACGTTTTGGGCCGATGTTTGCGCCTTGCAGCAGAGGTCGTAAATATTGAAATCGTATTGGGGCGAACAGCCGAGCAGTTCTATTTTCACATACCTGAACGAGAGCCTGCGCGGCAAGGTAATTGTTTGCGGCGCATGCATTACGGTTACGGTTTCGTCCTGTAGCCACGCCCGGCTCAAGCTGCCTTTGTAGTCGTTGAAGTTTGCTGCGACTTCTGCCGCGACTTCCCCAAAGGTAAATTTCAAACGGAGGGGACCGTCGGCTGCCCGTCCGGTTGTGCGTACCGAAAAGCTGAAATATCCGGTTATGTGTTCGCCAAAGTCGATGATAACCTGCTTTTTTTCTCTGAACGGCAGGGTATATAAGGCGTCGGCAGGGCTTAATTTTCGCGCTTCAAATTTCTGGAAAGCCTTGTCGTCGGGTAAGATTTCGACGATATTCAGCGGCTTTTTTTCCGTAATCGTCAACTCCGGCTTGTACATTTCCGCTTTTTGCAGCCAGCGTTCACGGCTGTTTCCATAATAATCTTGAGAAAAGCAAGAGAATGAAAAAAGGAAGAAAGTAAAAAATAAAATGTGTTTCATTTATTTCCGGTTTTTAGTTTTGTATCTCGTCAAAGCCTCCAAATAATAGTAATCCGCATAAGTAATCGAAGCATCAATCTCATACCCGCCCGGAAGGTTGCCGGTAGAATGAAGCAGGAACGCCGGTTTGCCGTTGCCGCACAGATAGACGTCCGACGAAAGCGATTCAAGCATTCTCTCGGCGGCGGCGAAGTATTTTTCGGTTTTCGGGCGGCTGTCTTCCAGCGTGGAAAGCTCCAGCAACGCCGAAGCTACAATGGCTGCCGCCGAAGCGTCTTTGGGAGCATCGGGAATTTTCGGATCTTCAAAATCCCAATACGGAACCTGATCTTCGGGCAAACGCTGCAAATACACATCCGTAATTTTTTCGGCAAACCGCAGAAATTCTTTAATCCCTGTTTCACGGTAAACCATTGTGAAGCCATAAATTGCCCAAGCCTGCCCACGCGCCCAAAAGGAACTGTCGGCACAACCCTGGTTAGTTACGCATTGAAGCAGATTTCCGTTGATAGTATCGTAAATCGCTACATGGAAATTGGTATAATCGGGTTTGAACTGATTTTCCATCGTTTTTCGCGCATGTGTTTCAGCCATTTTTGCGTATTCGGGATTACCGCCGTTACGCGCCGCCCAAAACAGCAATTCAATGTTCATCATATTGTCCATAATCGTATTGTGAGGCCAACCCATCATTTTTTTCATGTGCGCCCACGATTGAATCGTGCCGACTTTCGGATTGTAATGCCGCGCGAGTTTGCCGGCGCCGGTCAGCAGGCACTCCTTGTAGTATTCGTCGCCGGTCAAGCGGTAAGCATTGCCGAAACTGCACAGGTATTGAAAACCCAAATCGTGGTCGCCCCAATGATCGGGATGCAGCAAGGGCGCAAGGCAAGCAGTGTATTGTTCGGCTTTGCTGCGGATAAATTTGTCACCGCTGTTTTCGTAAACATACCAGAGAATTCCGGGGAAAAAGCCGCTGGTCCAGTCATAGACATTCACCATATACCACTTATGCGCATCGTGGTTGATATTGCGCGGCAGTTGGCACGAATCGTTTTGCACCTGGAAGAGCGTTCGTTTTACCTGTTCATGGCAGTACGAAAGTTGTTGATCGACGGCTATTTTGTCGAGCGTTTTTTTGTAGCAGGAATAATAGAAAATTCCTGCGAAAGCAAAGATTGCAGCAATGACAACCGGAATAAGTTTTTTTCGGGTAAACATGTGATTGTATTTTTACGGTTTGTATTTATTTTCAACAAAAGTATTTATAAAACAACAAGTGAGATAGCAATATTTTAGTTGAATATGCAAAAAATCGTTCCTGCGGCAGATTGCAGGATTTTTGCATTGTTTTGAAACATATTTGCATGGCAACGACAAGGAAATACATATCTTTGCCCGAAATAAAAAATTACCATGAAACGTTTGGTTTCCGTTCTAACGATATTGTTGTCTATTACTGTTTCAGGCTACGCTTACTATTTTAGAAGCTATCAGGTCGAGAACGGGCTTGCGCACAACAGCGTATGGGCGGTGATGCAGGACAGTCGCGGCTTTATGTGGTTTGGGACAAATGACGGACTGAACCGTTTCGACGGCAAAACTTTCAAAGTTTTCCGGCACATTGAGAATGATACCTTCTCTATCGGCAATAATTTTATACATTGTTTAAAAGAAGATTCGCAGGGACGGTTTTTTGTCGGCACAAAAGAAGGTTTGTACCTGTACGACAGCAACAGCGAAACATTCCGCCCCGTAGATTTAAACTCCGGAAATAACAAAGTCAGCATTAACACGGTTTATGAAACGCCCGAAGGCGTCGTTTATGTAACCACGCACGGACAGGGTTTATATATTCTGAACGCCGATTTGACCTTGAAAAAACGTTTTGTACGCGGACAAAACGCCTCTGACTTGCCTTCTAATTATATCTGGACGGTAGTGCAGGATTATGTGGGTAATGTTTGGCTCGGAACGGCAGGCGAAGGCTTGGTGCTTTTCGATACGCATACCGGAAAGTTCACTAAAATACGTGCCGAAAAAGACTTCGATTTGGAGGACTTAACCGTCAATTCGCTGTTTTGCGACGTCAACTATAATTTGTGGATCGGAACGGCGTCGGGTGGGCTGTGCCGCTATAACTACCGCACGGGTAAAACGTATCGTTATATGCAAAACGAGGCGTTGAACATCAAATCCATTACCGAATATTCCGACAACGAACTGATTATGGGCTGCGAGCGAGGGCTGGTCACTTTTAACCTGAAGACAGAAACGGCACATTTCCTGAACAACGAATGGGACGGCATGACGGACAATTCGGTGTTTTCCATTATTCGCGACAACGAAGGCGCTTTTTGGATTGGCACCTATTTCGGCGGCGTGAATTACTTCTCGCCGGAAATCAACAAATTTGCCTGTTACTACAGTTCGCCGCAAAACTCGCCCAAGAAAAATATCGTCAGCAGTTTTGCGCAGGACGAGAACGGTAAAATTTGGATTAGCAGCTACAACGACGGTGTTTCGCTGCTTAACCCGCAAACCGGTTGTTTTGAAGATACTCGCACGATCAACGATTTCCATAACATTCAGGATATTTATTACGACAACGGGAAACTGTATATTTCGCTTTACGGCGCGGGAATTACCGTTTTCGACGCAAAGACCTCGCGCATAACACCCCTGCACGCAAGAAATCCCGAAATTAAAAAGGTAACAGGCGATTTCATTACCACGATTTTCAAAACTTCAAAAGGCGATTTCCTGTTTTGCAGCGAGGAACGTACCAGCCGGTACAATCCGCAAACGCAAACCGCCGAACGCATCGAACGGCTGACAAGTGTGCCGGTCAAGGGCGTTGCCGAAGATTACAACGGTGCATTGTGGTTTGCCTGCCACGCACAGGGTTTATTCCGGTTAACCGCCGACGGAAACTGGAAAACGTTTGATAATCTGCCGAATAAAAACATCAATTGCGTATATCAGGATTCCAAATTTCGTATTTGGATCGGCACGGAAGGCAGCGGCTTGGCGGTGTTCAACCCCCAAACCGAACAGTTTCAGCAGACGTTTACACAACAAAACGGACTGCCGTCGAACATTGTTTATTCTATTTTAGACGACGGCTATGGCAATATTTGGGCAAGCACCGGCGGTGGTTTGGTAAAAATTGAAACTGATTTGAAAACGGTAAAGCGCTTTGGCTTTTTGAACGACATCCAGAAAATCCGCTACAACCCCAAAGCCGTTCTGCGCACTGCCGATAACTACCTGTATTTCGGCGGTGCCAATGGATTTATCGCTTTCAATCCGAAAGATATTACGGAAAATACCCGGCAGCCGGCATTGGTGATAACCGGGTTTCATAATGCAGGGAAAACCACAGAAACGGGAAACGACGCATTACAAAATATAACTCTCGAACGCTTCCAATCTACTTTTTCTTTTGATTTCATGGCCTTGAGCTACATTTCACCCGCACAAAACAGCTACGCCTATATGCTTGAAGGTTTCGATGCTGAATGGAACTACACCGGCGACAACCGCGCCACGTATATGAACATTCCCACAGGCGAATATGTATTCAAAGTAAAAGGCGCAAACAACGACGGCGTTTGGAGCGATGTGCAAAGCGTTTATATCAGGGTAAAACCCCACTTTCTCGCCGCCTGGTTTATGATTCTCCTTTATATCCTGCTTGGCTTGTCGCTGGTGGCGTATTTTCTTTTGGCATACAAAAAGCGCCTGGACAAGCGCAATCAGGAAAAAATTTACAAATACAAAATCGAAAAGGAAAAAGAAATTTACCAGACAAAAATTGACTTTTTTACCAATATCGCCCACGAAATCCGCACACCACTCTCGCTCATTACCGCGCCGCTCGAAAGCATTATCGTTTCGGGCGATGGCAACGCGAAAACCAGAAACAATCTCGACATTATCAAAATCAATGCCAACCGCCTGCTTGAACTGATTAATCAACTGCTTGATTTCCGCAAGGTAGAGGAAAATATGTTCCATTATCAATTTAAATACCAGGACGTTGTAAAAATCGTACGGAAAGTGTACGAACAATACGAAAGCAACGCCAAAATGAACAATATCGAAATATCTTTCCATCCGGAGGTGGAAGAATTGAAATCGAATGTTGACAAAGAGGCGGTTTATAAAATTGTAAGCAATCTGATTTCAAATGCGGTAAAACACACCCAATCAAAGATTGAAATCAAGCTCGAAACAAAAGAAAGCAACATTTATATTTCCGTAACAGACGACGGCGCGGGCATCGACAAAAAATACCTTGACGCCGTTTTCGAGCCGTTTTTCCAAATATCCGACAACGCAAACGGTTTGAAAACCGGCACCGGTTTGGGCTTGTCGCTCTCGAAATCGCTGGCGGAAAAACACAACGGCGATATTACGGCAATAAGCGCGGAAAACGAAGGATCAACCTTTACGTTGAGGCTACCGGTAACGGAAAACGATAATACGCCGGCCGAAACGGAAACCAGTACGTTCCAACCCGAAGCGTCCGTCACCATAGAGACGGGGCATGCCCCATCCCTGCAAACAAGGATTTTGGTCGCCGAAGACAACCGTGATTTGCGCGACTTCCTGATAAACAGTTTGTGTGAAGATTTCACCGTTTTTGGTGCGGAAAACGGCGCGGAAGCCTTGAAAATCATTGAAAAGGAAAGCATCGACCTGATTATTTCCGATATTATGATGCCCGAGATGGACGGTCTGGAATTGTGCAACCGCGTAAAAAGCGACGTCAGCTATTCGCACATTCCGCTCATTTTGCTTTCGGCAAAAACCGATACGCCCACCAAAATCGAGGGTTTGAGCAAGGGCGCAGACGTGTATCTCGACAAGCCGTTTTCATTCGAACAGTTGCGGGCGCAAATCAACAGCATCATCGAAAACCGCAACCATATCCGCCTGAATTTTATCAAATCGCCATTGCAGTATTTCAAGCAAAATGCATCGGAAGACGACGACGGGCAGGCGGAATTTATAGAAAAACTCAACGCAATGATTCTTGCAAACATGGACGACGAAAACTTTACTATCGACGTTTGCGCCGGACAGTTTGCCATGAGCCGCTCGAATTTCCACAAAAAAATCAAAAACATTACGGGAATGACGCCCAACGATTATATCAAACTCATTCGCCTGACACGGAGCGCACAACTTTTGGCAAGCGGCAAGTATAAAATCAATGAAGTTTGCTATATGACGGGATTTAATACGCCATCGTATTTTTCGAAATGTTTTTACGATCATTTCGGGAAATTACCGAGGGAATTTATGGAAGTTAAGAACTAAGAGTTAAGAATTAAGAGAATGGATATGATACTATTTGCTAAAAAAACATTTTTGTTATCACTTATGCTGTTAGCGGTGAGCAGCGCTTTCGCACAAATCACCGTCAAAGGCACAGTAGTTGACGCGCAAAATGAACCGGTTATCGGCGCAACCGTTGTCGTGAAAAATACAGGCAAAGGGACTGTAACCGACGTTGATGGCAGCTACACGCTGTCGGACTTGACGGCAAGCGATACTTTGACGTATTCCTATCTGGGTTACGACACACAGGAAATCGCCGTGGGCAACCGGACAACCATTTCCGTTACGCTCAAAGAATCGCAATTTGCCTTGCAGGAAATTGTTGTTGTCGGCTACGGACAGCAAAAAAAGGTCAACCTGACCGGCGCGGTTTCCGCCGTAACGGTTGACGAAAAGATTGCCGGACGCTCCATCGCCAATACTTCCACCGCTTTGCAGGGACTTGTGCCGGGCTTGACGGTTACGCAAGCCTCGGGAATGGCGGGCAACAATTCGGCTACGCTGCTCATTCGCGGACTCGGAACCATCAACGACGCCAACCCGCTGATTGTGGTGGACGATATGCCCGACGTGGACATTAACCGCCTGAATATGGACGACATCGAAAGCATTTCCGTGCTAAAGGACGCCACCGCCTCGTCGGTTTACGGCTCGCGCGGCGCGAATGGCGTTGTCCTGATTAAAACAAAATCGGGCAAATCGGCAGGCAAAACGCAAATCACCTTTTCAGGCTCTTACGGCTTTGAAAACCCGATACGCTCCTACTCCTTCCTTTCGGATTATGCGCAGGCATTGGAAGTCCACCGCACCGCGCAGGCGGCAACCAATATGGCGGAATCGGCGCAGATATACCAAAAAGGCACGGTAGATCAGTGGCTGGCGATGGGAATGATAGACAACAAAAAATATCCGAACACCGACTGGTGGGATTTGATTATGCGCACCGGAACCATGCAAAACTACAACGTGTCGGCAACCGGCGGTAACGAAGTGTCAAACTTTTACGCCTCTATCGGCTATTTGAAACAGGAAGGACTGCAAATCAACAACGACTACAACCGCTACAATGTACGGTTTAATTTCGATTACAAACTTTTCAAAAACCTGACAACCGGTCTCCGTATGGACGGCAACTGGAGCAATTACCGGTACGCCCTCTCAAACGGTTTTACCGGCGGACAGAGCGGCAATATGGATATGCAAAAAGCCATTGCGGGCATTACGCCTTACGACCCCATACTGGACGCCTATGGCAGCGTAATGGCGATCGGCGAAAACCCCGATGCTTTCAACCCGCTCGAATATTTCAACGACCACAAAAAGGACAGGGACGAACAGCAGCTAAACGGCTCGTTTTATCTTGATTGGGAACCCGTCAAAGGCCTGAACGCCCGCGTTGATTACAGCTTGCGCTATTACAACAACTTCCTGAAAGAAGCCGATAATCCTTCCCGCGCCTACAATTTTCAAACCGAAAGCTACACCAACAAATGGTACGTTGCCGAAAGCGCAGGTATTTCCAATACCGCCAATACCGGTTACAAAACCCTGCTGAACACGCGGCTGAACTATCACCGGGCATTTGCCGGCATTCATGATTTCAACGCCCTTTTTGTGTACAGCGAAGAGTACTGGTACGATCGCTCGCTGTCGGCATGGCGCGAAAGCCGTATTCACCCCAATTTGACGGAAATCGACGCCGCGCTGAAAGAAAACATTTCAAACGGCGGAACGTCCTCTACCGAAGGGCTGCGATCGTATATCGGACGCTTAAACTATTCGGCTTACGATAAATACCTCTTGGAATTTAACTTCCGCGTCGATGGTTCATCGAAGTTTCAGCCGGGTCATCAATACGGATTCTTTCCTTCCGGCTCATTGGGTTGGCGTTTCAGCGAAGAAAATTTTGTGAAATCCTATACGGAAAAATGGCTCAACAGCGGTAAATTGCGTATTTCCTACGGCGGTTTGGGAAATAACAGCGTCGTCCGCCGCACCGAGCAACAGGAAATTTTGGACATGAACAACTATGTGATCGACGGCAAAAGCGTGAAAGGTTTTGTCTATAATAAAATGTTGAATCCCGATTTGTCGTGGGAAAAAACCAATGTTTTCAACGCCGGTTTGGACTTCGTTTTCTTAAATGGACGGCTTGCCGCCGAAATGGATTACTACGATCGCCTGACCACCGGAATGATACAGCAATCGCAAATGTCCATCCACCTCACCGGCGCGTATGAAGCCCCTCGTACCAATGTCGGAACATTGCGCAATCGCGGATTGGAAGGCAATTTCACCTGGCGCGACCGTATCGGCAAGGACTTCAACTACTCGGCTAATTTCAACATCTCGTACAACGCTTCGCGACTCGAAAAGTGGGCGGAATTTCTGGACAAAGGCAACGTTTATGTCGGAATGCCCTATCAATTCCTTTACGGTTACCGCGACAACGGTATCCTGCAAAGTTTTGCCGACGCCTACAATACCACTTTTCAAGGCTGGGCATATCCGGGCTACCTGATGCTGGTCGATGTGAATGGCGACGGCAAAATCTCCGGCGACGACAGAGTGGCTTATGTCAATGACCTGCAAAATATGCCGACCGTCAATTTCGGTTTGAATGTCAAAACGGACTGGAAAGGATTCGATTTATCAATGCTCTTTCAAGGCGTTGCCGGGCGGCGTGATTACTGGATTACCAAGTTCAACAGCGTGAATATCCCGACACAACTTTACGCTTCTTCGGACGAACATTTGACAAATCCCTGGACTTACGACAATCGCAACAGCGCTTGGCCCCGCCTCGACATTTCGAGCAACAATCAGGCAAGCACGGAGTTTTGGCTCGATAACCTGGCTTACCTGCGTATGAAAAACCTGATGTTCGGTTACACGTTGCCGAAAAAACTCATAAAAAAAATCTTTGTGAATAATTTACGCCTGTATTACAGCACCGAAAATCTGTTCACCCTCACTGCTTATCGCGGGCTTGATCCTGAAAAAACCGACCGCGGGGATATGTATCCGCTGGTGAGTTCTCACTCGTTTGGGATAAGCATAGGGTTTTAAATAATTAAGAATTGAGAATTAATAGAATAAATTATGAACAAAAAATTTCTAATAATCATCGCAACAATATGCTCTGCTGTTTGTTCGGCGCAGGAGCAACCGCCTCTCACCATCACCATCGAAGGTGACAACCTGAAAGCCGTCGAAAAGTACATAAAAGAAAAAACCGACCGCGAATGGTACAACGGCGATTGGGCAAACTTCGCGCGATATGCGCAGGCAAATACCGAACTCAAAGCGGCCGGCAAAAAGCCCAAAGCCGTTTTCATGGGCAATTCCATAACAGAAGGCTGGGCAAACGGGCGTAAAGATTTTTTCGCAAACAACGATTTCGTGGGACGCGGTATCAGCGGACAGGTAACTTCGCAGATGCTTGTGCGTTTTCAGGCCGACGTGGTTGATTTACAGCCCAAATATGTAGTCATTCTCGCAGGAACAAACGACATTGCACACAATCAGGGCGTGATTTCGCTCGAACATATTTTTCAAAATATCAAGTCGATGTGCCAACTCGCAAAAGCAAACAACATCAAACCGGTTGTTTGCTCCATTCTGCCCGCTTGCGCTTACAAATGGCGTCCGCAAGTGGAAAATGTCGCCGACAGCATCAAAACCCTCAATGCAATGTTGAAAGAATATGCTACGAAAAATAAAATTGCTTTTGTCGATTTTCATCCGGCATTGGCAGACGAAAACGGCTGCCTCCCCGAAAAATACTCTCACGACGGCGTTCACTGTAACCGCGACGCTTACGTCATCATGGAAAAAACAGTATCAGAATTTTTAAAATAAAATAATAAATATATGAAAATCAAAGCAATATTGATTTTTGCAGCAGCAGTAATCTTGATCTCCTGCCACGATGACCTCCTCAATCAGCCCTCGCGCGACGAACTTTCCTCGTCGGAGTTTTGGGAAACCACTGCTGATGCACAGTATGCCCTCGACGGCGCAATTGCCGACATTCGCTACTTGTTCAGCCGCGATTATTATTTAGACGCGATGGGTGAATACGTCAACGTGCGCGGCTGCTATTTTCAGGGAACTGCATCCAATGAAAATGCATCCACAGCCTTGCAACGAGGTGCCGCTTACGATGGTTTTTACGAACTCTGGCCATTCGGCTACGGTTACACGTTCTCGAATATGTACCGCTATTGTTACGGGGGCATCAACCGCTGCAATTATGTAATTGACGGCTTGCAAAAAATGCTCGAAAAAGAAGATGCAGAGATAAATATCAAACAGCTTGAAGCATTTATCGGCGAGGCAAAACTCTATCGTTCGCTGATTTACCTGCGCCTGATTTCGATGTGGGGCGACGTGCCGTATATCGACGAACGTATGTATAAAAAGGAAGAAGCGGAATCGCTTTCGCGCACACCCATCAAAGACATAGTACCGGAATTGCTTGCCGACTTGCAGTATGCCGCCGGTAAATTGCCCGACAGGACCACGCAAACCGGGCGCATGGCAAAACCTGCCGCATTAGCGTTGCGCGGGAAAGTCAACCTCTATTGGGCAAGCTGGAACAAATTCGGTTGGGAAGAACTGGAAGGTTTTGAGCCAAGCGAACAAGCCGCACAAGCCGCCTATACCGAAGCCGCCGCCGATTTTCGCAGCGTGATCAACGATTTCGGTTTAACGCTCTTTCGTGGCGGTGCAGCCGGCGAATGCGACGGTTCAGGCAAAGCCGGAAAACTGCCGAACTATTACGATTTGTTCTTACCTGCTGCCAACGGCAACCCCGAATTTCTCCTTTATTTCAATTTTGCAGGTACGGGCAGCAGCCAGAGCGAAGAGTTGATGCGCGACTTTGCCGGACGCAGCATTGCTTATTCGCAGGGATGGCTCAATCCGCGTTTTGCACTTGCCAACCGGTACCAGTCCACCATTACCGGCGATTTTTGCGAGCCGCTGATTCAAATGACGCCTGCCGCAGGCGGACGTACCGCAACTAACTCTGCGCTGAATCCCGCAAGTTACGAAAATCGCGATTACCGCATGAAGGCGACAATGCTTTGGGATTTTGAAAAAATCGCAGGTATCAGTAGCGACGGACGCACCTCAACCGGTTGGATACCGTTTATTTACAAAACCGACGCGGCGCCGAACTACGAGATTGACGGCGAGTTGTACACTACTTACGAAAGCGGCGGTTGTATGACCGGTTATGTTTTCCGCAAATACATACGCAATTACCCCGGGCAGGCACGTTCCGAAGGTGATTTTAACTGGCCTGTTATCCGTCTTGCCGACGTCTATCTAATGTATGCCGAAGCAGTCAATTTCGCCAATCTTGCCGGCCAGAAAGATTACGCCGTCGAAATGGTCAATCGTGTGCGGCAACGCGGCAATTTGCCCGATTTGAACGGTGCAAAAACCGCCGCACAAGACGATTTCTTCGCCGCCATCAATCAGGAACGCATTGTGGAACTTATTGCCGAAGGACATCGTTCGTTCGACATCCGGCGGTGGCGGAAAATAGAAGCGGTTTTTTGTCCGCCTTTCGACCCGGACGGCTATAAAAATAACGACACATGGGACAATCCCGTCAGCGGCTTCAGTAGCAACGGCGTTTTCTTTCAAAATCAGTCAAACCTGTCGTATCAACGGTGCTACATCTTTGCTATTCCCGAAAGCGAACGCAACAAAAACCCGAATTTGACACAGAATGTTCCATTCCGGTAATTGAAAATTAAAAGAACATCAAAAAATATGAAACCATTTGTAAAAACAAGGCTCATCCTTTTGTCGCTCCCGGTCTTTTTGGGAAGTTGCCTTTTCAACGACTACCCCGTTGACGAAGACGGCCTGTTAATCACCGAACGCAGCGAATGTTACGTCAGCAGCTTTCAACTGGTGGGAACCGACTATCAGACCGTTGTATTCAACGATAAGTCTATCGTTCTCGGTAACGGTATCGACACCGTTGCCTGTACCATTTCGGTGAAAGTGAAATACGGTACCGACCTGCGCAATGTCTATCCGCAGTTTTCGCTCGTTACCGACGCCAAACTGGAACCGAAAGTTACCGGCTTTACCGATTTTTCGGATTACAAAAACAATCCTCCGCGCTACACGGTTGTTTCCGGAAATCGCAAAGTCCGTAAAACATACACCGTTTTGTTGGAAGAACATGAATATGTTCCGAGATAAGAGTTAAGAACTGAGAGTTAAGAGTTAAAAATATGATAAACAAACGTTCAAGATTTGCAGTACTTTGTGCCTTGTGCCTTGTACCTTTCCTCCTTTTTACTTCTTGTGAAAATGAAGAGTCTACCCCTGCCTTCCAAAACAAATGCATTAAACGCAGCTTGGGACCCAATGTCGCAGGGCAGGAAATCGAATTTGTCTATGCCGTTGCCATTCAACCCGGCGCGGGCAGACTCGTTTCGGCGCAAGTAGAGGCAAGCATTGCCGGCGCACCCGCCACTTACCTCGAACACCGCTCATACCACACGGCTGTGAATGGCATTGAAACGGCTGTGGTAGTAGGAAATCCCTGCGTGAATAGCGGCAACATCACCCAGGTGGAATTTACGGCAGATACCTGCGCTGCCGCTTTACGGTATTTCTACGCTATTCCCGAAGAGGCAAAAGGCAAAAACCTCAAATTTATCTTCTCGGCTGTAGCGAGTAACGGCGAGCGTGTTTCAATGGAAATGGGCGAGTACCGGATTGCCGAAATGGATATAAAACTTGATTTGGCTGTTTCGGCAAGCCAATGTTATATCTCGTTGGAAGATATGGCGGTTTATACAGCCGCCCAAGCTGCCGCTGTTCCCGGAAAAATTGATTTAGTGTATCTTTATCGCAATTATAATGTTGACACCGTAGTGTTTAATCACGCTTTTGTGGCGCCGGCTACCGGTGTTGTCAAATATCTGCCCGGCGTAACGCTGCCTTCGGGCGTTAATCGCGACACGAAAATCCGCAATACAGGGATTAAAGATGCGCATTTGGCGCGTCTGCATCAGAAAGGCGAAGCGCAACCCGCCATTTACATCGACGATATTGACCTGCGCGAGATGGATATGAGCCGTATGCCCAATTACGCACTCGACATTATTACGAATGACGGTATGTGGCTCGAAACGCAGGACGGCATATATAAAGCCTATATTTTCGCCAATAATATGAACCGCGGACGCGCCGGCGGAACAATCAGTATCAAACGATTAAAAATAAAATAAAAATACAAACAGATGAAGCGTATTTCTCTGATTATCAGTTTTACATGCTGCGTATTTCTTTTTACATACGCGCAGTTTCATCCCGAAGCGCAAGTTGCGTTTGTAAAGTCGCAACTCAAGCAGGATGCCGAACCGTACAAAACCGCTTATGCGCAACTGCTTCATTACGCCGACAGCATTTTGGACTGCGAACAGCACGCTCTTGCCGATTTTGCCGTGCCCGGCTATTACAACAAGCCGGAAGAACACCGCGCTAATTCGTTGGCCATCCAGGACGACGCTTTCGGGGCATACGCTTCGGCCTTGGCTTACAAGTTATCGGGTGATAAAAAGTATGGAAAAAAAGCCCTTTATTTTCTCAATGCCTGGGCTAAAATCAACAAAAAATATTCCGAACACGACGGCGTGCTGGTAATGGCGTATTCCGGTTCCGGCCTGCTCATTGCCGCCGAATTGATGTTCGACGCAAAAATGTGGAAAAAACAGGATCGAAAAGCCTTTGCAATGTGGGTTACGTCGGTTTACCAACCCGCTTGCAACGAAATCCGCACCACGCCGCATGTCAATAACTGGGCAGACTGGGGTCGTTTCGGCTCGCTGCTTGCCGCTTCTTTTTTGAATGATAAAAAAGAAATCGCCGAAAATGTACGTCTAATAAAATCCGATTTATTTGTTAAAATCCTGCCCGACGGCTCCATGCCGGAAGAAACCCGTCGCGGCGGCAATGGAATTTGGTATACTTATTTTTCGCTCGCTCCAATGACTGCCGCCTGTTGGTTAATATATAACTTGACAGGCGAAAATCTTTTTGTTCCGGAACAAAACGGCGCATCCATAAAAAAGGCTGTTGATTATTTGCTTTATCACGAGCAAAATCCGGCAGAATGGAAATTCAATTCTCATCCCAACACCGGTCAAAATGAACCTTGGCCGGAAAACCTGATTGAAGCAATGTATGGCATTTACGGCGACAGCGCTTACCTCGAATACGTAAAACGATACCGCCCGGTTATTTATCCGAAGCACCATTTTGCATGGGTGTTTCCAACGCTGATGCCGGCTCAACGACACGCGTGCCGGGATTCCGGATCCGAAACGCGGTCCCATACGCCCTGAAATCAGCTACTTCATCCATTGCCGGAACGTCCGCATTACGGATATTACCTCGCACAACCCGGCCTGTTGGACGCAGAATTATGAGGATTGCGACGGCGTGTTCATCATCAATGACAAATACACCGTACTCCTTTAAAATATAAAAGCGGCTGCGCCGCCGGAGTTCTCCGGAAGGAAGAATCCGGTTGAAAAGTAGCTTCCGGAGTTCTCCGGAAGAAAGAATTCAGTTGGAAAGTAGCTTCCGGAGTTCTCCGGAAGAAAGAATCCAGTTGAAAAGTAGCTTCCGGAGTTCTCCGGAAGAAAGAATTCAGTCGAAAAGTAGCTTCCGGAGTTCTCCGGAAGAAAGAATTCAGTTGAAAAGTAACTTCCGCAGACTGCGGAACCTTGAATCCGGTTGGAAAGTGACTTCCGCAGACTGCGGAACCTTGAATCCCGGTTGGAAAGTGACTTCCGCAGACTGCGGAACCTTGAATCCGGTTGGAAAGTGACTTCCGCAGACTGCGGAACCTTGAATCCGGTTGGAAAGTG
>JAIRSN010000043.1 GCA_031255425.1 Dysgonamonadaceae bacterium | reverse complement strand
ACTGCCATCGAACAGGAAACCATCGCTACGGTCGGTTTCTTCGACGGCGTTCACCTCGGGCACCGCTACCTGATCCGGCAGATGCAAGACGCCGCCCGGAAAGCAAACCGGAAGACGGCGGTCATCACCTTTCCCGTTCATCCGCGGAAGGTGTTGCAACAGGAATACCAGCCTTTGTTGCTCAACACTTTCGAAGAGAAGCTGAACCTGCTGGCATCCGCCGGCGCGGACTATTGCTACGTCATCGACTTCACCAGGGCGTTTGCGGAAATGACCGCGCAGGAATTTATCCGCCAGAAGTTGCACGGGCAGTTGCGCGTAAAGGAGTTGCTGGTCGGCTACGACCACAAGTTCGGCAAGGGAAGGGAGAGCGGATTCGACCAGTATGTTGCTTACGGAAAGGCTTGCGGCATGACCGTCCTCCGGGCGGAACGGCTGCCGGACACGGAGCATCCCGTCAGCTCTACCCTGATCCGGAAACTGCTCTCCGAAGGGAAGATGAGCGAGGCGGCGGAGAAGCTGTCCTACCTTTACTCGCTGGAAGGAACCGTCGTCGAAGGGAACAAGCTCGGCAGGACGATCGGCTTCCCGACCGCCAACCTCGAACGAACAGACCGGGAGAAGATTGTCCCGCCGGAAGGCGTATATGCCGTGCAGGTTCACCTCGGTACGGCGCCCGGCGGAGGGAAGCCCTGCCGCGGGATGGCATACATCGGCAAGCGCCCGACGGTATTGCCGCACGGCGAAAAGAGAATCGAAGTACACCTTTTCGACTTCTCCGCCGATCTTTACGGAACCCGCCTCCGGGTTGAGTTTGCCGGTTTCGTCCGGCACGACATCCGCTTCAACGGCGTGGAGGACTTGCGGAAGCAGTTGGAAAAAGACAAGCGGCAGGTGGCAATGCTTCCCGGGTTTTTCGCCGGGCAACAGTAAAAAAACACAGGCAGGATCAAAAGTTTATAATATAATTCGTAATTTTGCGCACCGAACTTAGTTTCAATGAATAATTTACAGACTAAACAAAAAGAACTGGACAAGCGTTATCTTCGTATGGCGGGGATATGGGCGGAAAATTCCTACTGCAACCGCCGGAAGGTGGGCGCGCTCATCGTCAAGGACAAAATGATTATTTCGGACGGATACAACGGAACCCCTTCGGGATTCGAGAATAATTGCGAGGATGAGAACGGACGGACGAAAGCATACGTCCTGCACGCGGAAGCGAATGCCATTACAAAGATTGCCTGTTCGGGCAACAACAGCAGGCATGCAACGCTCTACGTCACCGCTTCCCCTTGCATCGAATGTGCGAAGCTGATTATACAGGCGGGAATCAGCCGCGTCGTTTATTCCGAAAAATACCGCCTGACCGAGGGCTTGGACCTTCTCGAAAAAGCGAAAGTCGAAATCGTCTATATAGGCAAAGAAGAATTAGATTAAACAATAAATAACTTCCGGTTAGATGAAATCAAAAAAAACATTCGGATGGACCGTTACCTTTGCGGCCGTTTCGTTGATTGCAGGAGTGCTTATCGGCAATTTTATTTCCGGTAAATCGGCGGGAAGGCGTTTGTTCTTAACGCCCAACAACAAGATAAACGTAATCCTGGATATTATCAACGAAGAGTATGTCGACCCGATCGAGATCAACGAGGTGACCGAGGGCGCAATCGTGAACATCATCAGCGAGTTGGATCCCCACTCGGTGTACATTCCCGGCAGCGAACTGCAAGCGGTGAATGAAGACATGGACGGACACTTCGGCGGCGTCGGGGCGAGTTTCTTCCTTTATAAGGATACCGTTGTGATAACCGATTTGACCTACGGCGGACCCTCGTCCCAGGCGGGACTGCTGCCGGGCGACCGCGTCATTTATGTGAATGATTCGCTTTTCGTGGGACCGGAAATCACCGAAGAAAAGGCATTGGCTACATTCCGCGGGCCGGCAGGCTCGGTCATCACCCTGGGCATCCGGCGGACCGGGGCGGATTCGATTCTCTCGTATCCGATTAAGCGGAACAATATCCTCTTGACCTCCGTAAAAGCGGCTTACAAGGTGACGGACGAAATAGGCTTTATCAAAATCTTCGACAAGTTCAGCCACTCCACGTACGACGAGTTTATGCAGGCGGCGACCCGGCTGATGGCGCAGGGATGCCGCTCCTTTATTGTCGACCTGCGGTCCAACGGCGGAGGGTCTTTCGACGTGGCTGGGCGCATCGTCAACGAGTTCCTGCCTGCCGGGCGGATGATTGTGTACGCCGAGGGGAAAGCATTCCCGCGCATTGAAACCGTTTCGGACGGGCAGGGCATGTTGCCGGAGAACCCGCTCGTGGTGCTGATTGACCAACTGTCGGCTTCGGCAAGCGAAATCGTCGCCGGGGCGATTCAGGACAACGACCGGGGACTGATTTTCGGCCAGCCGTCTTTCGGGAAAGGATTGGTGCAGAATCAAATCGAGCTTTCGGACGGTTCCGCCATCCGGCTGACGATTGCCCGCTACTACACGCCTTCCGGCAGGAATATCCAGCGGAAGTACGAACTTGGGAAGTCGGACGAATACAACCGGGAGTGGCTCGACCGCGTCAACCGGGGGGAAAGCCTCCGCGAAGACAGCCTGAACGCAGACCTTGCGTCCGGCTACAACACGCTGTCCGGACGGCGCGTCTACGGAAACGGGGGCATCATGCCCGACCTGCTGGTCCCGGAGGACACTTCGCATATTTCTACCTATTATATCAAATTGAAAAATAAAGACATATTCGGTCAATTCGCCTTCGAGTATTCCGACAAAAACCGGGCGGTGCTGAATACGTTCAAGACCTGCGACGCAATGTTGGAATACCTGAAGACGCAACCCGTTCTGTATGAAATTGTCCGCTTTGCAGAAGAGCGCGGAATCAGGCGGCGGTCGGTGCTTATCAACCGCTATTCCAACCAAATCCTCCTGACGGCATACGCCTGCATCCTGAGTCATTTTTTCGGGGAAGATGCCTTTTATCAAACCTATTACAGCAACGATCCGGTGGTTGCGAAAGCCATCCAAGCCATTCAGGGCGGATACGCCCGGCAGCCGGAGATTGTCGCCCTGAAATACAAAGAGCTGGAATAACGCCCGATGTCATCCATCAAACTATATAAGGCTTCGGCAGGGTCGGGGAAAACCTACACGCTGGCGCTCGAATACATCAAAGAGCTGCTGATCGACCCCGCCGGCGATAACTACCGGCACATCCTCGCCGTGACGTTTACCAAGGAAGCGACCGGTGAAATGAAAAACCGGATGCTTGCCGAACTCTACGGGCTGGCGTTTCTGCCGGGCGATTCGGCGGGTTTTGCGGAATCCCTGCGCAAGGCGCTTGCCGGAGCGGGCGTCCCATTGACCGAAAAAGAGATTCAAACACGCGCCGGGACGGTGTTGAACAAGATACTGCACGATTACAGCCGCCTGAACGTGACGACAATCGACAGTTTTTTCCAACGGGTATTGCGCAGTTTGGCGCGCGAACTGGGCAAGGGGTCGCGTTTCAACCTGGAGATGAACACCACCAAAGTGCTGCAAGAGGCGGTACACGCGACCATCGAAAAGGCGGGACGGGACAAACAACTGCTGGACTGGCTGACGACTTATATCGAACAACGGCTGGACGACGACCGCAACTGGCGCATCGAAAACGAGATTCTGGAGTTCAGCCAATGCATTTACAATGAGTTTTTCCAGGAACACGAACAAATCCTGCGCCGGCAGTTGGACGAATCCCCGCAACTGTTTAAAACGCTGAAACAGCAGCAGGAACGCATCCGGAAGGAGTGCAGGGAGCAGTTCGCGGCGGCGGGGCAGACGGTCGGACGGCTACTGGCGGAACACCGCCTCGAACCCGCTGATTTTATCCGGAAGGGCGTCCCGATCCAGTTTATCCGCCGGCTGGCGGAGGGCGATTACACGGTGGAAGTCAAGAAAACCATCGCCGACTGTTGCCTTGAGCCGGCGGCGTGGACGAGCAAGTCGCACCCGCGCCGGGACGAAATCACGGCATTGGCGGAGTCGTCGCTCCTCCCGCTGCTGAACGAGGTGTGCAGCCTGCTGAAAATCCGCACCACCTCCGGCATCATCTCCGGAAACCTGCATCAACTCGGATTGATCTGGGACATCAGCACCGAAATCGCCGGACGCAACGCCGAAGAAAACCGCTTTATGCTCTCCGACACGGCGAAATTCCTGCACGAGATGATCGACGATGCCGACGCGCCGTTTATCTACGAAAAGATCGGCGCGGACATCCGCCACGTGATGATCGACGAATTTCAGGACACGTCGCGTTTGCAGTGGAACAATTTCCGGTCGCTCCTCTCCGAAATCCGCGCCACCGGACGTTTCAGCCTGATTGTAGGCGACGTAAAACAAGCCATTTACCGCTGGCGGAACGGCGACTGGCGGATACTCAACCGCGCCGCCGAAGAGCTGCACGCCTCGGTCGAATCGCTGGCGTACAACTACCGCAGCGAACCGGTTATCGTCGATTTCAACAACACTTTTTTCACGTCGGCGGCGGAAGCGCTCAGCCGGTTGTACGAATCGCAGTTCGGCGAAAGCGCCACCGCCCCTTTCGCCACCGCCTACAACGAGCGGGAAGTGTACCAAAAAACGCCGAAAACCACCGCCGGGGGCTGCGTCTCCGTCACTTTCGTGCCCGACAAAGACGCCGGGCGCCCCTATCCCGAAGCGATGCGCGAGGCGGTATTTGCGCAGCTAAAAACATTGTGTGAAAAGGGAATACCTGCCGAATCGATTTGCCTCCTGACCCGCACCAACCGGGAGATTATCCAGCTGGCAGACTATCTGTCGTCGCTCCGGGAGGCGTATCCCGAAATGGCTCGCGGGCAATACCTTAGCCTGGTGTCGGGGGAGGCTTTCCAACTGAAATCGTCGCCCGCCGTCAAGATTCTGATCGAGGCGCTCCGCGTGGTGGCGGACAGCGAAGACGTGGTGTGCCGCGAACAACTGGCGCATCTCCTCGCCTGCTTCCGGCTCGAAATGCCGGACCGGATGCCGCCCGTCGCCGCCCGGATGCCCCTGTCCGAGTTGGTCGGGTACCTCTACCGCCTGCTCCGGGTGGGCGAAATCGAGGGGCAGTCGGGCTACCTCTTTGCGTTTTACGACGCGATTGCCGGGTTCCTGAGCGACACGCCCGGCGGCATCCACGCCTTCCTCCGTTTTTGGGACGAGGAATTGAAGGCGCGCACCGTCCCCACCGGCTCGAACCTTGCCGGCGTCCGCGCGATGACCATCCACAAATCCAAGGGTTTACAGTTCCACACGGTGCTGATTCCCTTTTGCGACTGGTCGATTCAGCCGGGGCGGCATACCACCCTCTGGTGCGGCGCGAAGGAGGGCATCTACGACGTGGAACTCTTGCCCGTGACCTACCGGCAGTCCATGCGCGACACGGTTTTTTTGCCTGAATACCAGGAAGAAACCGCCCAGAGCTGGTTGGACAACCTCAACCTCCTGTACGTCGCCTTCACGCGCGCCGAACAGAACCTGATCCTGCTGGCACGCCATAAAAAGAGTTTGGAGGATGCCACCGGCATTGCGTCGGTTTCGGATTTGCTGCAATTATCGTTTGGCGACCGCTGCGAAGAACAGGCGGGCATCCGCGTGATGCAGACCGGCGTTTTGCAGGCGCCCGCCGGCAATCCGCCATCGGCTACCGTCCAGGAGAATCCGCTCAAGGAGACGCCGCCGTCGCTGCCGGCAAGTTTTGTGTCGGAGGAATTTCAGCCGGGGCGGTCGATTTTCAAGCAGTCGAACCGCTCGCGGGAGTTTGTGAACCCCGCCGCGCCGGAAGCGAACGCCTACCTTGCCCACGGCAACCTTATGCACAAGCTGTTTGAGGGAATTACCCACCTCGAAGACATCGAAAAGGCGACCGACAGCCTTATCGCCCAGGGCTTGATTCCCACCGGCGAGCGGCAGCAGTATATCGACAAAGTGTCGGCAGCCATCCGCCGGTCGGGCACCGGGAGCTGGTTTTCGCCATCGGTGCGGAGTTACAGCGAGTATACCATCCTGACGGAGGAGGGCGGCACGGTGGTTTGCAAACGTCCCGACCGCGTCCTGTTTACCGGCACGGGCGTCACCGTCATCGACTACAAGTTCGGGAAACAGCGCCCCGAACACCGCGAGCAGGTCGCGCAGTACATGCGTTTGCTCGAAAAGATGCACTATCCTTCCGTCGAGGGTTACGTGTGGTATGTAGAAGAATCGCTGGTCTGCCCCGTTCATTTGTCCTAACCGACTTTTTATTTTTATTCCCTCCGGAAATGCCGGGGGATGCCCCCCAAGCCCCGGAGAATGTCCCCGAAGCTTTTGGGTATGTCCCCCGAACCCTTGGGTATGTCCCCCAAGCCTTTGGGTATGTCCCCCGAACCCTTGGGTATGTCCCCCGAACCTTGGGGTATGTCCCCGAAACCTTGGGGTATGTCCCCGAAACCTTTGGGGACATACCCGAAACCCTGGGGGACATACCCGGAACCCTGGGGGACATACCCGGAACCCTGGGGGACATACCCGGAACCCCTGTTGACGGCAACAGCGTGTTCCGGTTGATTCTTTTTCAGGTTGAAAACAGGCGCAGAAAGACGGTTGCCGGCGCCTTTTATTTTATTTTGAAAAACAGGGCAGGAAGGGAAAAAAACAGGGGCGGCCGATTGCCCGTTTCCGCATCCGTCGCCCCCTTCTCTCACAACTCTTATTTCTTAAAATATAATCTTATAACTTGCCTCACTAAAATATAAAAGAGGCTGCGCCTCAAAATCCGGCGCGGTAAAGCTGCACGATGATAAATAAATAAACATGGTATAAACCAACTCTTTTGAGCAATTGAATTTAGCGATGTTGGAAAGGTCTTGGCCTTGCTCAAAAAAAACTTTACCGGCGCCGGAATGCCCTGTTGTATCCATTTTTCCCACAGCTTTAAAAAAACAAAGCGCGGGAACTGTAACTTTATCTGATTTAGAGGTTCTCAACTACCCACGATTGCAAACAAGTCATGCCCACGCTTCCTGCGCGAGCGCTTACTAACTTATTCCTGCAATCGTCGAAACTGTTGAGATTTCTAAATCAAGAATAAAAAGCGAACGCTTTTTCCAATATACAATGATGTCAATTAATTCGCTGTTCTTTAACCAGCTTTTTGATAAAAACGCTGCAAAGGTACTGAAAATCTTCAAAAATTCAAGCCCCTGCTTCTTTGAAACACAAAAGGGGCGGCGGCGCCGTGTCCGATTTTTCCCCTCAAACCTTGCTTATATACTGTTTTTCATGTAATTTTGCACGAAACAATCAGTTTACCGTTTATATTTCACACCAACAATATGGGTATATTTAATTTCTTCTCCAAAGAAAAAAAGGAACATTTGGACAAAGGTCTTTCGAAGACTAAAGAGACCGTATTCAGCAAGATAACACGCGCCATCGCCGGCAAATCCAAGGTCGACGACGAAGTATTGGACAACCTGGAAGAGGTGCTGATCACCTCCGACGTAGGAGTCGACACCACGCTGCGCATTATCCAGCGCATCGAAAAGCGGATTGCCCGCGAAAAATACGTCGACACCGGCGAACTGACCGCGATTCTGCGCGAAGAAATCGCCTCCCTCCTCTTAGACAACCGGGCGGACGAAGCAGAAGGCTTCGACACACCGCCGGGCAAGAAACCCTACGTCATCATGGTGGTGGGCGTCAACGGAGTCGGCAAGACGACCACCATCGGCAAGCTGGCGCATCACTTCAAACGCGCCGGGAAAAAGGTCTTCCTGGGCGCTGCGGACACCTTCCGCGCCGCCGCCGTCGAACAGCTCAGCGTCTGGAGCGAACGCATCGGCGTCGACATCGTGAAGCAGAAGATGGGCGCCGACCCCGCATCCGTCGCCTACGACACGCTCCATTCGGCGGTCGCCAACGATGCGGACGTCGTCATCATCGACACCGCGGGACGCCTGCACAACAAAATCAACCTGATGAACGAATTGACCAAAATCAAAAACGTGATGAAAAAAGTCGTTCCCGACGCGCCCCACGAAGTGCTGCTGGTGCTGGACGGCTCCACGGGGCAAAACGCCTACAACCAGGCGGCGGAATTTTCCAAGGCGACCGAGATTACGGCGCTCGCCGTCACCAAGTTAGACGGGACTGCCAAGGGAGGCGTCGTCATCGGCATCTCCGACCAGTTGCAAATCCCGGTCAAGTACATCGGCATCGGCGAAGGGCTCGACGACCTGCAAGTCTTCCGCAAACGCGCATTTGTAGACTCCTTATTCGGCGGCGAATGAAACACCGCACGGTTGATATTATCTCCCTGGGTTGCTCGAAAAACCTCGTCGATTCGGAACGCCTCCTCCGGCAATTTGAAGCCGCCGGTTACACGGCGCGGCACGACCCCGCCGACTGTGCGGGCAACATCACCGTGATCAACACCTGCGGATTTATCCGCGAAGCGAAAGAAGAGTCGATCGAAACCATCCTCCGGTTTGCCGCCGCCCGCAAGAACAAACAGCTACGCAAACTGTTCGTGATGGGTTGCCTGCCGGAACGTTACCTCGCAGAACTGAGCGAATTGATTCCGGAAGTAGACAAATTTTACGGGAAATTCAACTGGCAGGAACTCCTCGCCGACCTGGGCGAAACCCACCGCCCGGAACTGTACGGCGAACGCACCCTGACCACCCCCGCCCACTACGCCTATGTGAAGATTGCCGAGGGCTGCAACCGTACCTGCTCCTTCTGTGCTATCCCGCTGATTACCGGCGCATACCAGTCCCGCACCTGCGAAGCCATCGAAAGCGAAGTGCAGGCGTTGGTTGCCCGCGGCGTCAAGGAATTCCAGTTGATTGCACAAGACCTGACCGGTTATGGAAAAGATATTTATGGAAAATACAGCCTCCCCGCGCTGGTCGAACGCCTCGCGGACATCCGGGGCGTGGAATGGATCCGCCTGCATTATGCTTACCCGGCGCATTTTCCGATGGAACTGCTGCGGGTGATGCGCGAGCGGCCGAATGTATGCAACTACTTAGATATAGCCTTGCAACACAGCAGCGATGCGGTGTTGAAAAAGATGCGGCGGAACATCTCGCGGGCGGAAACCGTTCAACTGATTGCCGCGATCAGGGAACAGGTGCCGGGGATTCACCTCCGGACTACCCTGATGGTGGGGCATCCCGGCGAGACGGAAGCCGATTTCGAAGATTTGCTGCACTTTGTCGACGCGATGCGTTTCGAGCGGCTCGGCGCGTTCTGTTATTCGGAAGAAGAAGGGACCTTCGCCGCGCGCCGTTACAAAGACAGCGTTCCGGACGCAGTCAAACAGCAACGGATTGCCCAACTGATGAGCCGGCAGGAAACGATTGCCGCCCAGGTCAATGAAGCGAAAGTCGGGCGGACGCTGAAGGTGATAATCGACCGGGAAGAATCCGGCTATTACATCGGCCGCACCGAATACGATTCCCCCGAAGTGGATCCGGAAGTCCTCATCGAGAACCGCGGGACACTGGCAACCGGCGGTTTTTATCCCGTCCGGATTACGGGCACGCAGTCGTTCGATTTGATTGGGTGCGTACAACCGGCATGATTAGTAATTTTATAGCAAAAAACAATATGAACAGTACAGAATTGATGACAAAACTGTCGCAGAAACTCCAGCTCCCGAAAGCGGAGACCAGCCGGCGGATGGAACACATTGCCGGCGTTATTTCGTCCGAACTGTCGGAAAACCGCGCCGTTCCCTTCGGAAACCTGGGAACATTGGAAGTCAAGAAAAGAAACGAACGGGTCAACGTCAACCCCGCATCGGGCAAGCGGATGCTGGTCCCGCCGAAATTGATTGTCCGGTTCAAGACATCCGGCTTATTAAAAGACAAATTAAAAGAACTGAAAGCATGAACGACAAGATTAATTTGCAGACGCTTGTTTCGCTGCTTGCCGAAAAAGCGGGCATCCCGAAAAAAGAGGCGGAACTCTTTCTCCGGGAATATTTCGAGACGGTAAACGAGGCGCTTATCCGGGATAAATCCGTTAAGGTCAAAGGGCTCGGCAGTTTCAAGCTGGTGGAAGTGGAAGACCGGGAGAGTGTGGATGTCACCACCGGGAACCGGGTGCTTATCCCGGCGCATTACAAGATTAATTTTGTTCCGGACAATCATCTGGCGCAACTGGTGAACGAACCGTTTGCCCTTTTCGAAGCCGTGATGTTGGACGAAGACAGCGAAAACGGGGAAGAACCCGCCGCCGCAGCAGAGGCATTGGAACCCCTGGAAGAGGAAACAGAAGTCTTGGAAGAAGAGATAGAACCCCTGGAAGAGGAGGCAGAACCCCTGGAAGAGGAAGCAGAAGTCTTGGAAGAAGAAGCAGAACTCCCGGAAGAGGAGGTAGAAGTCTTGGAAGAAGAAACCGAACCGGAACCGCCCGTAGCGCACCTCAACAACGTCCCGGTGAGACCGTTCGCGAGGCACGAAAGGGAGAAATTCCGGATCAAGTGGGAAAAAATTTTCTTCGGGCTTGCCCTCTTGGTCGTGGCAGGGTTGGCATACAGCATTTACCTGATACACCGCGAGGACACCATCTTCAACCTCGCTCCGAAAGACATCGTCGTAGCGGATACGGTGAGCGCGCAAACGATTGAGGAACTCTTTAAGCGGGAGGGCGACACCCTCCGGATGCGGGAGAAACCGGTCGAACCGGCAGCCGCCGCGTCCGTCAAGCACCGGATAGTCCGGCGCGGCGAACGGTTGACCCTTATCGCGCAGGACGAATACGGCGACAAGGCTTTCTGGGTTTACCTGTATCTGGAAAATAAGCTGCTGATAAAAGATCCGAACCGCATCTCCGCCGGACTGCACATCACGGTTCCGCTGGCTCAGAAGTACGGAATCAACAAGGACGACCCGCAGTCAATAAAGAAGGCACAAGCCTTGTCGAAAGAAATTCTCTGCTGTTATTAACGCCCGTCCGGATGCGGCGGGCGCCTACTTCAACTCCGGATAGCTGACCCGTGAGTGATAAACCGAAAGCAGTTTGTCGACAAAAACATCCTTGATCGTCGTGATGTTTTTGAAGGTCAGGGGGGCATCGTTCAGCAATCCGTCGGCAATCTGTCCGTCGATGATTTTGTTTACCAATCCCCGGATGGAGGCCTCACTGAAATCGCTTAAGCTCCGCGACGCCGCTTCTACGGCATCCGCCATCATCAGGATAGCCGTTTCGCGGGTGTCCGGATTCATCCCCGAATACGAAAAAGCCTGCTCGTCGACCGGTTCGTCCGGGTGTTCGTTTTTATAGGAATTATAGAAGTATTTCGCCTTCCCCTTGCCGTGGTGCGTCCGGATAAACTTGATAAGGGCGGGCGGCAAGCCGTAGGATTCCGCCTGCTTCACTCCCTCCGGGACGTGGTTGGTGATGATCCGGGCGCTCTGTTCAAACGTCAGGTTCGCGTGCGGGTTGTTTCCTTCCAGCGCGTTTTCGGTGAAGTAAGCCGGATTCGTTATTTTCCCCAAATCATGATAGAGGGCGCCCGTCCGCACCAACTGCGGATTCGCCTTCACCTTGACCGCTGCCGCCGTCCCCAGCATGGACACCTGGAGCGAGTGCTGAAACGTTCCCGGGCAGCGCTCGGACAACTGGGACAGGGCGGGCAGGTTGATGTCCGACAATTCGACCAGCGTAACATTGGAAACGTACCCAAACAACTTCTCCACAATGTAAATAAAGGCGTAGGTAAACATCACAAACAGGAAATTGATCCCGAAATAGATAAACATATTCCAATTGATTTTGGTCAGGTTGCCCTCCTGAAGGAATTGTATCCCAATGTACGAGAGCGTGTACGCCGCCAGGATGTACACGGCGCAGGTGATCAGCTCCGAACGCTTCGTCAGGTCCTTCAACACATACAGCGCAACCGTGCAGACCAGAAACTGGATCAGGATAAACTCAAACGCAAAGGGAACCATCAGCGAACAGATCAGGACGGTAATCAGGTGCGTGGTCTGTGCCGTCCGCGACTCGAAGAAGGTCCGGATCACAATCGGGATAATGGCGTACGGAATAATGTAGACATTGAAAAAGCCGGTGCGGATGCAGACTTCCGTCAGGAAGATAAAGAGGGATACGTTGAAAAGCAAAAAGAGAACGTCCTTCTCGCTCGCGTAAATCTTTTTCCGGAAAAAGACTAAGTAGAGGAGGAAACACGCCATCAGTCCGGCAGTCAGGATGGAGACGCCCGCCGTCAGTCCGGTTTGCCGTTGCACCGTGCCTTCCTGCCGTTCGTAGATGCGTTTGAGGGAACGCAAAATGTTGTACGTCTGTTCATTGACAATCTCGCCCCGGTCGACAATCTTTTCGCCCGCCTGCACCATGCCGCTGGAAGGCGAAATCGTTTGCAGGTCGTCTTTCTTCACCGTTTCGGACAGGACGGCATCGTACTTGATGTTTTCATGCAAATAGTCGTTCAGGTCTACCGAACGCAGCAGGGAAACGTTCAACTGCGCCGGGCAGTTGTCCAGGAGATAGGAATAGGCGGATTTGATGGTAAACACGTCCGCCGTGGCATAGGGGATGGTGGTGTTCTTGCTCCGTTGAAGCACGTTCAGCGTCGCATAACGGTTGTTTTGCAGGAAGTCGTAGTCTTCGGCAGACACGATGCCCGCCGTATACACGGCGAGAAGCATGGCGTCGATATAGGCTTTGTATTCCGGTTTCCAGTGGTCCTGATGTTTCGCGAAGCCGGCATCGAACCGCCCCTGCTGCTTGAGGTACACTTCGTCGTCCAACTGGAAATAGGGGATGAAATGGCTCAGCACCGAATCCTTTTCCACCTTCAGGTGTTCCGGAGACTTGTAGATCGGGAAGTCGAAGGGCGCCGTGAGTAATCCGTACTGCCAGGGCTTGCCCTGGATAAAGGTATACCTGAATTTTCCCGTGCGCGGAAACAAAATAACGATGATCGCCGTCAGGACAATAAAATAAACATAAACCGGAAACTTAATCTTTCTTTTCATACGGATAAAAAATTGCTTGGGACAAAGGTATATTATTCCGGCGAACGATACAACAGGGTTTTTTATGACGCATTATAAAAGCGGCGCCGCCGCCTTCAGTTCGATCCGGAAGGTTGTTCCCTTGTTGAGTTCGGATTTATAGACGTAGATTTTCCCCTTTTCGGAGGATTCGATGATGCGTTTCACCAACGAGAGCCCAAGACCCCATCCCCTTTTCTTCGTGGTGTATCCGGGTTGGAACACGGAGCGGAATTTCGACTTCGGGATGCCTTTCCCGGTGTCGGAGACGTCCAGCAGGACGCGGCCGTTCTTCCGGTACGCCCGGATGTCGATTTTGCCTTTCCCGTCCATGGCATCGACAGCGTTCTTGATCAGGTTTTCGATGATCCATCCGAAAAGCGATTCGTTTATCAGGACAAAAAGCGACTCCTCCCGGACGTCGAGCGCGACGACGACCTTGGACGAAATCCGCTTCTCCATATATTCCACGGCACTTTGAATCACCGGCCGCAAGTTGATCTGTTCGAGGTCCGGATTGGAACCGATTTTGGAGAACCGTTCGGCAATTGTCTTCAGGCGTTGCACATCCTTATTCATCTCGTCGAGCAGCGAACGGTCCATGTCCTTCGTTTCCAGGTACGCGACCCAAGCCATCAGGGACGAGATCGGCGTCCCCAACTGGTGGGCGGTCTCTTTCGACAGCCCGACCCAGACTTTGTTCTGTTCGGCTTTCTGCGTGCTGTTCAGCGCCAGGAACGAAAGGGCGATAAACACAAACAGCACCGTCAGTTGCACAAAGGGAAATCCCCGCAACTGTTTCAGGACGGTCGAATCGTCGTAATAAACATACTGAACCGTGTTTTCGTCCAGGTTGATTGCAATCGGATCGTGCTTTTTCCGGAGCGATTGAATCTGTTGCTTCATAAAAGCCGGATCGGACTCCTTGGACGCCGGAATATTCTTTTCCCAGACCCTGTTGTCCGCATCATCGGTCAGGATAACGGGGATGGTGGTGTTGCCCTCGATAATCTTCGTCAGGAAGTTGTCGTATTTGACGAAGGCGTTGGCATTGCTGCCCTGGCTGCCGGAATAACTGTCCTCCGCCAGCGCCTCGGACGACATCAGGGCAACCGATTCCGCCCAGAGTTCGATTTTTTTCCGTTCTTCTTCCTTCAGCTCGTTCACCAGGGCGTTGGACACGCCCACCGAAATCAGTGCAATCACCAGGGCGATGAAAATAAAGAGGTAACGGAACGTTTGGATGGATCTGTATTCGTTGGTCATGCGTCAACTGATTCGGGTTTTGTAATCTTCGTACGAAAAATGCCGGAGGATTTCCGGCGAACGGTCTGTTTTCCACAGGCACAGGTCCGGGTGGGCGATTCCGTTGAACAGCGTGGTCTTAACAATCGTATAATGCATCATGTCTTCGAAAACAACCCTGTCGCCGACCCGCAATTCCTTCTCGAACGACCAGCTGCCCGCGTAATCACCGCTCAGGCAGGAATTGCCGCCCATCCGGTAGGTGGGTTTTCCGTCCGCCGGCTCCGGCAGGGCGCCGCGAATCACCGGACGGTAGGGCATCTCCAGGCAGTCGGGCATGTGGCAGGTAAACGAAACGTCCAGGATGGCGGTCCGGATGCCCCCGTTCTCCACAATATCCACCACCGACGATACGAGGACGCCGGTTTGCCAGACAAAAGCGGCGCCCGGCTCCAGAATCACTTCCAGGTGGGGGTATTTCCGCTTGAAACGCAGCAACAGCCCAATCAGGTGTTCCACGTCGTAGTCCTTGTGCGTCATCAGGTGCCCGCCGCCCATGTTCAACCAGTTGATTTGGGGGAAAAGGTCGCCGAACCGGGCTTCCACCGCCTGCAAGGTCCGCTCCAGGCCGTACGAGTCGGATTCGCAGAGCGTATGAAAATGCAAGCCCTCTACGCCCTCCGGAAGCCTGTCGCCCAGTGCCTCCCGGAGAATCCCCAGCCGGGAGCCGGGCGCCGCCGGATTGTACAAACCGGTTGCCACTTCCGAGTGTTCGGGGTTGATCCGCAAGCCGCAGGAGATTTTCGCCGGATGATTCAGGGTCTCCCCGTAGAAACGGTCGAACTGCGCAAGGGAATTGAAGGTGATGTGCGAACAACTGTCCTTTATCACGGCGAAATCCTTCTCCGTGTAGGCAGGCGAATAGGCATGTGCCGCGCCGCCCATCTCCTCCTTCGCAAGCTGCGCCTCCCACGGCGAACTGACCGCGGCGGAAGCGATGTATTCCCGGATCAAAGGAAAGGTTTTCCACAGGGAAAAGGCTTTGAAGGCAAGGATAACCGTTACGCCCGCGCGTTCTTTCACGGAACGGATCCGGGCGAGGTTGCGGCGGAGGCATTCTTCCTCGATTACATAGGCAGGCGAGGGGACTTTGTTCAAATCGATCATGGTATTTTGTTTAGAATTTCAAATTTGGCAAACTTCAGCAGCAGTTGTTTCGTTCCCGCAGACTCGAAGGCGACCACCGCTTTGGCATTGTCCTTCTCGCCCAGCAGTTGCGTGACTTTCCCCACCCCGAAGCGGTCGTGCCGGACGGTATGTCCCACGCGCAGGTCGCCGATGCGGTCGTGGAGCGTCGCATCCGGTTCGCCGTATGCGATCTGCGACACCTTCCGGGGGTTGAGGTAGCTCTTGTGACGGTGCGCCGGTTCGAAAACGGGCGTCCGGTGGGCGGTGCGTTCGAAGGCGGGATTGCCCGGCAACTGCAAGTATTCGGGATCAATGTCGTTGATAAACCGGCTGGGGGTGGTCACGTTGGATTTCCCGTTGGAAAAACGGTTCTTCGCGTACGTCAGGATCACGTTTTCCTCCGCCCGCGTCAGGGCGACGTAAAACAGGCGGCGCTCTTCCTCCATCTCCTTCGGCAGGTGCGTGTTCCGTTCCGAAGGGAAGAGGTTTTCTTCCATCCCCACCACAAACACCTGCTTAAATTCCAATCCTTTGGCGGAATGAACCGTCATCAGGGTCACAAAATCCGCCGTTTCGTCGTCCGTGTCCGTATCCTGATCGGTCAGGAGGGAAACTTCGGCAAGGAAATCGCCGGCGCAGACCCGCGGGTTCCCTTCTTCCTGCCGTTCGGAGACAAAGGAATAGAAACTGTTTTTCAGCTCGTTGATGTTCTGTGCCCGGCTCAAGCCTTCCGGTGTTTTTTCTTCGTAGAGTTCGCCCAGCAAGCCGGTTTTGTCGAGCAGGGTTTCGCCCAGTTCATACACATTGAGGGTGCCGTTCATTTCCCGGAAGCCGTCGATCAGTTGTTTAAAGGAAGCGAGCTTTTTCTCCGTCCCGCTGTTGACCTGCAATCCGTAGTGCGACGGGTCGGACAGCACCGCCCACAGGCTGACGTTCTGCCCGGTGGCGGCGGCAAGAATCCGGTTCAGGGTGGTGTCGCCGATTCCCCGTGCCGGGTAATTGATGACCCGCCGGAGCGCTTCGCCATCGTCCGGATTGACCACCAGGCGCAGGTAAGCAATCACGTCCTTAATCTCGTTCCGCTGGTAAAAAGACAATCCGCCGTAGATTTTGTAGGGGATATTGTTTTTCCGCAGGGTTTCTTCGAAGATCCGGCTCTGCGCATTGGTGCGGTAGAGGATGGCGAAGTCGCGGAACGCCTGTTTCCGGAGCATCCGCATTTCCGAGATCAGCCCTGCCACGTTGTAGCCTTCCTCGTAATCGGAATACGCCCGGACGACTTTAATCTTTTCGCCCCGGATTTTCTCCGAATAAACCGTCTTGGCGATTTGCTCCTTGTTTTTCCGGATCAGGGAGTTCGCGGCATTGACGATGGTTTGCGTGGAGCGGTAATTCCGTTCCAGCTTAAACAGTTTGCTTTCGGGATAGGTTTCCCGGAAGTTCAGGATGTTCCCGATGCAGGCGCCCCGGAAGGAATAGATGCTCTGGGCGTCGTCGCCAACCACGCAGATCCGGCGGTGGGCTGCCGCGAGCAGTTGGACGATGGCGTGCTGCACCCGGTTGGTGTCCTGGTATTCGTCCACCATAATAAATTGGAACTGATTGCGGTAAAGCTCGATCACCTCCGGGTGGTTTTCGAAAAGCAAACAGGTATACAGCAGCAGGTCGTCGAAATCCATCACGCCGGAGGTGCGGCACCGGTTCCAATAGCCGGCGTAAATATCGCACATCCGTTCCCTCCGCTGTTGCCTGTCCATTTCGAACAGTTCCCGGTCGGCACGGTAGTCATCGGGTGTGATCAGGGCGTTTTTCACCCGGGAGATATGTGCCTGGACAGCCGCCGGTTTGTACACTTTGTCGTCCAGTTCGTACTCTTTGACCAGGGTTTTGACCAGGTTCCGGGAATCCTGTGCATCGTAGATCGTAAAATCGGAACGGAACCCGATTTTCTCCGCGTGGCGCCGGAGGATGCGGGAGAAAATCGAATGGAAGGTCCCCATCCAGAGGCGGCGGGCGGTGTCGCCGTCCACCACCTGGGCGATGCGCGTCTTCATTTCGCGCGCCGCCTTGTTGGTAAAGGTCAGCGCCAGGATATGGTAGGGGGAAATGCCCTGTTTCAGCAGGTAAGCAATTTTGCAGGTAAGCACGCGGGTCTTTCCCGAGCCGGCGCCGGCAACAATCAGGGAAGGCCCGTCGTTGTAGAACACCGCTTCCCGCTGATTTTCGTTCAGTTGTCGAATCAGTTCTTCCATCGGACGCCTCAGATAGCCGCCGCGATCACCTCGATCTCCACCAGCGCGTTCTTGGGCAAGGTCTTGACCGCCACCGCCGAACGTGCCGGGTAGGGTTCGGTAAAATGCCTGGCATACACCTCGTTCATCGCGGCGAAGTCGCCCATATCGGCGAGGAACACCGTTGTTTTCACTACGTTGTCTAAGGTGAGGTTCGCCTCTTCCAGCACGGCCCGGATGTTTTTGAAGACCTGTCCGGTCTGTTCTGTGACAAGTCCCTCCACAAACATTCCGGTTTCGGGGTTGATTCCCAACTGTCCGGACAGGAAAAGGTACGATCCGGTTTGAATGGCTTGTGAATAGGGTCCGATGGCTGCCGGAGCTTTCCGGGAAGTAATAGATTGTTTCATATATTTGTTTTTTTGTGATACAAAAGTAAGCGTAATAAATGAGATATACAATATGGGGTGATGCTTGGTTGCATAACCCGTCGGGTTGGACACACAACCTTTTTTATCTATATATAATGGATAATGAAACGCAGGATGCCGTTCAGGTTGCGGCTGTGCCGCCAACCCGCAGGGTTGAATATGAGTAACCCCGGGTGACAACCCGGGGCAGAGGACCCCGCCTACCCACACAACCCGGAACGGGTTGAACTATATCTTATTCTATATGACTCCTCCGAAAACTATTTTTGCCGCCGTTTTTGTATTTAAAAGATTTTCACTATTTTTGCACGGTTTCTTTTAATAAAGCATAGAAACCGATTTTTATACATATTTAATTTAAGAAAGCGTTAGCTTTTATTCTTGAACTTGAAACTTCAACATTTCATTATCAGCAAGAATAAGTTAGTAAACGCTCGCGCAGGAAGCGCGGGCATGACTTGTTTGCTGATAAGGTAGTTGAAGACCTCAAGTTCAAATAAAGTTACAAGTCCCCGCTTCGTCATTTTAAATCGCTTCTCTTCGGGACTCAGGAAGCCCAACATACATCAATGGAACATATACAAAGCATATAATTCTTTCCGGCAAAGGTAAAGGCAACTTTTTTGAGTTGTGAATGACAGTATCTCTCATGGGTCATAACTTGAAATTAAATTTAAAAAAGTCTCATTCTCATGTTTATATAAAAGCGGGTTGTCTTTACCGGAACCGGAATTATCTGACAAAAATAACAAGTTTTATCAATATTATTAACAACAATGG
>JAIRSN010000272.1 GCA_031255425.1 Dysgonamonadaceae bacterium | reverse complement strand
ATAATTCTAAATTCATTTAAAACAAGCTATTTTTAAATTAATTTGAGCCGGATGTGTATAATTCGGTTGTTTTTTAAGTAAAATGAGTCGTTTATCCGGGTATCCGGAGCATCCGGCGGGGGTCGGCGCCGGAAAGAAGAAAGAAAAGAATCAGGAGCAGCGGGTGCATATTTCGGGACACGCCGCCGCTTTTATTTCCTTATTTTATAAACCCCACCCGGTACCGTTGAAAAAGAGACCCTGTCGTTACCGATAACCGTCGCCGCCACCGGCGCACCATCCTGCCGGACAATCCGGTAATCAGTTATATCCGGATACTTCACGATGCAATCATTCCCGGAAAGGGACGTTATTTCAGCTTGGGAGATTCTGCCGTCCGCCCATTGCACGCTCAACTCAAAATTACCCCGCGCTTTGATGCCCTTAAAAACACCCTCGTGCCATTCGGAGGGCAGGGCAGGCAACAGTTCGATGTAGCCACCCTGACTTTGCACCAACATTTCGGTCACGCCCGCCGTGACGCCGAAGTTCCCGTCGATCTGGAACGGCGGATGCGTGTCGAACAAATTCGGGTAAACCCCGCCAATGCCGGACGGATTGCCGCTGTATGTCAACGTCATGGCTTCTTTCAGCAATTTGTGGGCGCGGTTGCCGTCGTGCAGCCTTGCCCAGAAGTTTACCTTCCACGCCTTGCTCCAGCCCGTTCCGCCGTCGCCGCGCGTATGAAGCGCTTTTTTCATGCCTTCCACATACCGGTCTTCCTGCAAACTGCGCCCCGCCACGATTTGCGAACCCGGATGCAACCAAAACAGGTGATTGGCATGCCGGTGTCCGCCGTCGCCGGTAAGGTCGCGCGTTACTTCGTCTTTCCACTCCATAAATTGCCCGTTCAGACCGATTTGCGGACCGGAAAGTTCACGCTGCGCCGCCTCTATCTCGGCTATTTCCGGCGTGCGGCAATTCAGTACTTCGGAGGCTTTGATCACCATATCGAACAGTTCGCAAATAATGCCCTGATCGCTCGCACAACCCAATGAATACTCCCCGTGTTCGGGCGAGTACGACGGATTGGCAACCAAACGCCCGTCGCGGGTGTCGCGCCACAGGTTATCCACCCAAAACAAAGCCGCCTCCAGCAGGGTGCTGTAGTTGTTTTGCAGGAAAACGGTGTCGCTGTTGAACCGGTAATATTCCCAAATATCCTGGCACAGCCACCCGTTTGCCGCCGGAAAATAAAACGCGCTCGAAACCGCCGGAGCGGTATTTCCCCAGATATTATTCTCGTGATAAGTAACCCAGCCGCGCACATCGCTGCCGTCCGCCTTGCAGTGATAGGCGTTGGCGGTGATCCTGCCCCGGGGAACCAGGCTGTTGATATACTCAATCACAGGCGTATGACATTCCCTCAGGTTGGTTTGCTGGGCAAGCCAGTAATTCATCTGAATATTGATATTGGTATGATAATCGGCGTTCCACGGATTAGCCAGCCCCTCCGCCCATACGCCCTGCAAGTTGGCGGGAAGCGTGTTTTCGCGCGAACAGGCGATCAGCAGGTAGCGCCCGAACTGATAGTAAAGCAATTCGGCGTAGCGGTTTTCGGCAGCCGTATTGGTTGTATAAAAATCAGCCAACAGCCGGTCGGTCGTCTTTGAAGGGACGGCGGAACTGTTTCCCAGATTCATTTCCATCCGGTTGTACAGTGATTGATAATCCTGCCGGTGCGTAGCCAGGAGTTGCGCACAGGTTTTTGTTTCCGCTTGCGCAAGCGTCTGCCGGACTTTCGCCAAAGGGTCTGTATCCGAAAAATAGTTGAACCGTTCATCCGTTGATTGCACATAATTGGTGGCGGCAGACATCAGCAGCAAGACTTCGTCGGCATTCTCGACCCGGATTTTGTTCCCCACGGTTGAAATCGTTCCGCCGGTGTTACGGATTTTCAACTGTTGCGCAAATTTCAGTCCGTGCGACCGGTGGTTGGAGGGTTGGCCGGTCAAAGTAATCACATTACCAACGGCGTTAATCGTTTGGTTGATATGCGGCGACGAAAGTTCAAAGGCGCGGGAAATTTTCCCGTTCCGGTCGGCGCTCAGGCGGACAACCAGCACCTTGTCGGGATAGCTCATAAAATATTCGCGGGTATAGTTCACCCCGTCCTGCGTGTAGGTTACGGTATGCAAGGCATTGTCGATGTCGAGCGAGCGCAGGTAGCTGGTCGCCTCCGGCGCTTGCGATAAATGATCCGCAGAAAGCTGTTCGATTTCGATACAACCCAGCGTTTGGTAGGAGCCGAAATGCTCCTTTGTTCCCTTTAAGTGATCCAGCAGTGTTTCGATTCCGGTGCCTTCCATGCCTGGATAATCGTGGGTGACAAGCGTTCCGTCCGGATTGAAATGCGCCGCCTGATGGTTTGAAAAGTCCGTCATCCGCTGTTGGAGGATGTTTTGCAGCGCCCGGAAATGTTGGCGATTGACTGCCGGCGTGTTCCGGTGTCCGCCATCGTAAGCGGGATCTTCGCCGGGACCTCCCGACCAAAGCGTTTTCTCGTTGACCTGAATTTTGTCCACCTGCACCCCGCCGAAAATCAGAGCGCCCATGTAACCGTTGCCGATGGGCAGGGCTTCGCTTTCCCACACCGTTGCGGGCGCATCGTACCTGGCAACCAGCGCCGGCCGCTGAACGGCGATGCTTCCATCTGCAAAAACATTGGAAGCCGCAGAAAACAGCAGCAATGCCGCCGATACTAAAAATTTTCCCGTCCGATTCATTTTATTTCTGTTTTTTATTGTGTTTAATCCGGAAGCAAAGAAAACAAATCCGGATTAACCTGCAATTAATATTGCGATTAAGCGGATGCTTTATTTGATATTAAAACAGCCGTTCACCGGATTAATTATTGTTTTATTAATTGGTTTCGATGATCTTTGCAGAAAAATGCGAACCCCACCGGGATGTATTTTCCGTGAAAAAAAAATATTTTGTAATCACAATTACCTATAATTATAAATAATGAAAAGGAGAAAAATAAATTTAGCAGTTTGTTTGTGCCTGATGCTATTGCCGGCGCAAGCGCAGGAAGCGTATAAAAATCCGGACCTTTCGCCGGACGAAAGAGCCAGGGATTTGTTGAACCGGATGACGCTGGAGGAAAAAACCGGGCAACTGATGAACCAAAGCAAAGGCGTGAGCCGCTTGGGAATACGCCCTTACGATTGGTGGAACGAAGCGCTGCACGGAGTGGCACGTGCGGGACAGGCAACCGTCTTTCCGCAAGCCATCGGTTTGGCGGCGACATTTGATCCCCAAGCCGTCTACGAAACCTTCGACAGGATTTCGGACGAGGCGCGCGCCAAGTACCACCACTTTCAGGAACAGGAGATGTACGGCGGTTACCAGGGCTTAACGTTCTGGACGCCAAACATCAATCTCTTTCGCGACCCGCGTTGGGGACGCGGCATGGAAACCTACGGGGAAGATCCTTACCTGACTTCCCGGATGGGGGTTGCCGCCGTCAAAGGCTTGCAGGGCGACGGTGCCCGGAAATACGACAAAACACATGCCTGTGCCAAACATTTTGCCGTACACAGCGGCCCCGAATGGAACCGCCACCGTTTCGACGCGGCGGCTGTCTCCAAACGGGATTTGTACGAGACCTATCTGCCTGCCTTCAAAGCGCTTGTTACGGAGGGGAAGGTGAGGGAAGTGATGTGCGCCTACAACCGTTTTGAGGGCGAACCCTGCTGTTCGAATAAAGAGTTGCTGCGGCACATTTTGCGCGACGAATGGGGATTCGACGATGTGATTGTTTCCGATTGCGGGGCGATTACCGATTTCTACGAAAAGGACAGGCACGAAACCCACGCAAATGCGGTTGAGGCGGCAGCGGATGCGGTTCTGTCGGGCACGGATCTGGAGTGCGGCAACGTCTATCAATCTTTGTACGAAGCGGTCGGACAAGGTTTTATCAGCGAAGAAAAAATCGACGAATCGGTTTTCCGCCTGTTGCGGGCGCGTTTCCAACTGGGGATGTTCGATACGGATTCGCTTGTGCCGTGGGCGTCCATTCCCTATTCGGTGGTGGAGTGCGAAAAACACCGGGCGAAAGCCCTGGAAATGGCGCGGAAAAGCATGGTGCTGTTAAGCAACAAAAACAATATTTTACCCCTGGGAAAACACCTGGGCAAAGTGGCTGTCGTGGGTCCCAATGCCAACGATTCGGTCATGCTATGGGGGAATTACAACGGCGTACCGGCAAAAACCATTACGCTGTTGGAGGGGATTCAATCCAAATTGCCTGCCGGGCACGTGATTTACGAGCGAGGCTGCGATTATGTGGACAAGCCCGGAAACCAAGCCATTGACCACCGGGCGACCGTTGAAAAGGTAAAAGAGGCGGACGTTATTATTTTTGCCGGCGGATTATCGCCCCAGCTCGAAGGAGAGGAGATGCGCGTAGACCTTCCCGGGTTCAAAAACGGCGACCGCACCCACATCGACCTTCCGCAGGTACAGAAAGCGTTGCTGAAAGCGTTGAAGGAAACCGGCAAACCGCTCGTATTCGTCCTCTGTTCGGGCAGTGCGCTCGCTTTGCCTTCGGAATACGAAACGACCGATGCCATGCTTGCCGCCTGGTATGCCGGACAGGCAGGCGGTCAGGCAGTTGCCGATGTTTTATTTGGCGACTACAACCCCGCCGGACGGTTGCCGGTAACGTTCTATGCTTCTTCGGACGATTTGCCTGATTTTGAAGACTATCAGATGGATAAAGGGCGTACATACCGTTATTTCAGCGGCAAACCATTGTTCCCCTTCGGTCACGGGTTGAGTTATACCGGCTTTGCTTACTCCAAAGCGAAACTAAGTAAAACAGCGATAGCGCCGAGCGAATCCACTGCGCTGAACCTCACCCTGGAAAATACCGGAAAAAGAGACGGCGAAGAAGTTGTCCAGGTGTACATCTGCAATTTGCAGGACCCTGCCGGACCGTTGAAATCGTTAAGAGGCTTCGAGCGGGTCTTTGTCAAAGCGGGAGAGAAGGCGCAGGTAAAAATCCCTTTGCCGCCGGCTTGTTTCGAGTTTTTCGATCCGGAAACGGCATCCATGCAGGTTTTACCGGGCAAATATGAAGTCCTTTACGGTGGAACTTCCGATGAGGCGAAACTGAAGTCAATTAACTTAACAATCAAGTGATTCATAGACTGTCAGCAGTACGCTCTCAAAAACTTAAAAGCGGTTGCAGCAATGCAGTCGCTTTTATAATTTTAAAGGAATACGATGTATTTGCCTGGCTGTTACACTACCTTACCAAAAATACAAAAGCGGATGCGCCGCCGGAACTTCCCGAAAACGTAAAAAAGTCTTCGGCACGTTTTCGGAACCTCCCGAAAACGTAAAAAAGTCTTCGGGACGTTTTCGGAACTTCCCGAAAACGTGAAAAAGTTTTCGGCACGTTTTCGGAACTTCCCGAAAACGTAAAAAAGTCTTCGGGACGTTTTCGGAACTTCCCGAAAACGCAAAAAAGTCTTCGGGAC
>JAIRSN010000264.1 GCA_031255425.1 Dysgonamonadaceae bacterium | reverse complement strand
TGGTTGTTATTTTTCTGGAAACAGCCGAATTGCAGGCAAAAGGCAGAAAAGACCTGACCATGAAATTCTGGCGTGAAAATGTGGACGGAATTATTACATTCAACAGGAAGAATTTACTTGTCGGTGTGGGTGCGGTAAGCAATGCTCAAATGGAAAAACATGCCAACGAAGTTTATGAACAATTTAACCGACAACGCAAACAGTATGACCTTGAACAAGCCGACAAGCAAGACCTTGAAGAATTGAAAATGCTTGAAGACGAAATAAAAAGCCGGCACAGATAAATTATAGGGACAATCGTTTTTATGAATAAATTAAGTGTGGCTCCATGTGGAGTGATTTGTGATCTATGTTCCGGTTATCAACGAGACAGGAACAAATGTGTCGGCTGTAATAATACAGGAAATAAACCTAATCATTGTAATAGCTGCATAATAAGAAATTGCGAAGAAAAAAGCAATGAAAAAACACTTTGCAATAAGTGTGGAAAATTTCCGTGTAAAAGAATAAAAGATTTAGACAGAAGGTACAAAACAAAATATGGCGAAAGTCCAATGGACAATCTACAAATGATTAACGAAAAGGGCATGGAACTTTTGCTATTGTAGATGTTCAAAAAATATGAACAATTATCGCTACTTTTGTACGATTAAAAAAAAACATGAAAGAATCAAAACTGCTTCGAGTCAACTATCAGGAACAATCGGAAGGAAACTTAGTGGTCGGAATACACGAAAACAAATCCTTGCTTCTGCAATGCAGCGAAGTGCAACAGAAAGACTTGGAAGACCTCTCCCCTTTCCTGCAACGGGGAAACATATTAAATCTACTGAATGTAAAATATACAGGCGAAAACACCTGCCAAGCGGAATTTATCCTGTTCGAACCGGATTATCTGCTCGACATCAGCGCATTGTCCGAATGTTTCCGGCAGTATGGGCATCACCCGCTCAACTACATCGTGTCGCGTTTGCAGTTGAGGGAAACGACCGCGCCTTTGCTGTTGGGAAACACTGCCAACTTTTTCATCGACGAATTTGTCTATGCCGGCGATGAGGAACCGGTTGATTACAAGGTGGCTTTGAAAAAACTGTTTCAAATGTATGCCTTTGAATTTACCGCTTGCAAGGATTTGCAGCACCCGAAAACGGAACGGGATTTTTTCCTGAACTGTCAAAAACATTTCAAACATATCAGCTATACGGTCCGGAATTTTTTCCCGAAAGCCGGAATCGACAGGAAGAAAGTCGTCTTGGAACCGTCTTTTATCTCCAATGCCTTGGGGCTCCAGGGGCGTCTGGACATCATGCTCTGCGATTATTCCGCTTTTATCGAACTGAAATCGGGAAAGGCGGTCGAAGACTTCCGCGCGGGGAACCAATTCATCAAAGCCGCTGAAAATCATTACATCCAGATGATATTGTATCTGGCGGTTCTCGAATTTAACCTGAACCTGAAAGCCGACGACGTTCGTTCCTATCTTTTGTATTCCCGCTATCCGGTATTGAGTAAAGAGAGTCATTCGCGGAAAGCCTTGCAAGCCGCCCTGTCGCTCCGGAACCGGATTGTTGCGCAGGAATATGCGTTGCAAAAGGCAAACGATCCGGTCGTTTGCGAAGCCTTATTGAAGAAAATAAATTCGGCAAACTTGAACACGAAGGGACTTTCCGATCATTTTTATACGACTTATCTGGCGCCTTCCATCGACCGGTTCCAGGCGACGTTTTCCCAGTTGAACGACCAGGAAAAGAGCTATTTCCTGCGGCTTTATACCTTTGTGCTGAAAGAATTATGGCTTTCCAAAGCCGGCGAACGCGAATACGAGGGCGTGAAGAAAGCCTCTGTTTTGTGGAATGCCTCTTTCGAAGACAAATTAATCGCCGGCGAAATCATGCACGGCTTGAAAATCACCGGCAACCGGGCGGCAACCGAAACGCATACCATCCGGCTGGAAATACCGGAATACAAAGACCTGTATATGCCCAATTTCCGTCCGGGCGATGCCGTGGTGTTGTACGAAAGAAATTCGGCGTCCGACACGGTGAACAACCGGCAGGTTTTCAGGGGCGCCATCGAGGAACTGTATGGAAATCAACTGACCGTCCGGATTCGTTACCGGCAGAAAAATCCGTATGTATGGAACGACGACTCGTTGTATGCCATCGAACACGATTATATGGATTCGGTCTTTAACGGCATGTTCCGCGGATTGATGGCATTTGCCAATGCCAATCCCGACCGGCGCGACTTGCTGTTGAACAAGCAAATAAACGAATCCGTTTTTCTTTTGGTCGGGCCGCCGGGAACCGGAAAAACCTCCATCGCCCTGAAACAAATGGTGGAAGAAAACATTCAAAACCAGCGGGCAAACATCCTGCTTTTAGCCTATACCAACCGGGCAGTGGATGAAATCTGCAAGACGCTGGCGAGCCTGCGCGACCCCTTGCCGTTTATCCGCGTCGGAAGCGAATTGAATTGTGCGCCGGAATACCGGCATTTCCTGTTGGAAAAGCAGTTAGACGGCTGCAACAACCGGAAAGAAGTAGCGGAAATGATAGACCGTTGCCGTATTTTTGCCGGCACTGTGGCGTCGGTCTGGGGGAAACCGGAGCTTTTCCAACTCAAACATTTCGACTTGGCTATTATCGACGAAGCGACGCAATTATTGGAGCCGCATCTGGTGGGAATCTTCTGTGCGAAAAACGTTTCGGGTCAAAATGCCATCCGGCGCTTTGTGTTGATCGGCGACCAGAAACAACTGCCGGCGGTCGTGTTGCAATCCAAAGAAGAAAGCAAGGTCACCGAACCCTGCCTGAACGAAACCGGCATAACCGACCTGAGCAATTCGCTGTTTGAACGGCTTTTTCGGGAATACAGCCGGCAAGGATACACTCACTTGTTCGACAAACTTTCCAAGCAGGGCAGGATGCACCCCGAAATCGCCGCGTTCCCCTCCAAGTACTTCTACAACGGACTGTTGGAGTCGGCGGGGCTGCCCCATCAAACCGAACAGTGGCGGGACCGCCGCCGCTTGAATTTCCATGCGGTAAAACCTTCTGAAAAAGATCATTCGGACAAAGCAAACCGCAACGAGGCCAGGCAGGTCGTAGCCATTTGCCGGCAACTCTATCAGGAGGCGGTGAACGGCAACACGCCTTTCGATCCCCAAAGCATTGGGATCATCACCTCTTACCGGAATCAGATTGCGCTGATTCGCAAAGAATTGCAGGCAACCGGAATCGCCGGCTTTTCCGATATACTCGTCGATACGGTCGAACGGTTTCAGGGAAGCCAGCGGGACGTGATTATCTACTCTTTTTGCGTGAAGACCGACCGGCAGTTGGAAGCCTTGCCCAACCTGATGGAAGAAAATGAAAGGCAGGTCGACCGGAAACTGAATGTAATGTTAACCCGCGCCCGAAAACAACTCCATATCATTGGAAATGAAGCGCTCTTGACCAAAAACCCTTTGTATGCGCAACTCATCGACTACATAAATAACCGCACGGATTCTAAAAAAGCAACATAAACTGTAACATTTTCGCTTAAAAACCGTCTTTAAATTAAGTGGTATGAAACAGGACAAATTTAGAAATAGAATATTACCGTTGGGCGATAAATTATTTCGTTTGGCTCTCCGTATCACGGGAAACAGGCAGGACGCCGAAGATGTGGTTCAAGATATGTTGCTGAATATTTGGAAAAAAAAAGGGGAATGGGATTCCATCGCCAACCTGGAAGCCTATTGTTTCCGGTCGACACGAAACCTCGCGCTTGACAAGATGTCGTCGCAACAACACCAACAGGGGACATTCGACGAAAATCAGGATATTCCCGAGATCGGTTCGAATATCCAAGAGCAGTTGGAACAGGAAGAACAGTTGGCGTTGCTCGAAAATTACGTAAACCGGTTGTCCGAAAAGCAGCGTACAATCTTTCAACTAAGGGAAGTAGAAGGGCTAAGTTACAAACAAATAGCCGGGATAATGACTATTTCCGAAGAACAGGTGAAAGTCAATTTATTCAGGTTACGGCAAAAGCTAAAAGAATTTTTTGAAATAAAATCAGTTTAATTCCTTTAATCCGAACGAGAATGAAACAGTTATTGGAACAATATTGGCAAGGCAAAACAACTCCGGAAGAAGAACAATTATTGCAAGCGTTTTTTTCGGGAGAATCCCTTCCGGAAGAGCTGGAAATCTACCGGCCGCTCTTTCTGTGGAAAGACAGGCAAAAGGACATCCGCCTGGATCGTAACGAGATCCTTGCCGCCCCCCGGACGGGAGCCGGCAATTTATATTCCGCATTAAAAGTGGCGGCGTCCGTCATGATCCTCGTCACGGTCGCCATCGGGTTTTACACCCATTATAAACAAGAGAAATTTATGGACAAAGTATTTTCCGAAACCTACACCGATCCCAAAGAAGCCGTGCGGGAAACGGGAAAAATAGTGGCAAAAGTATCCACTTTGTTGCAACTCGTTCCGGACAAACTTCTTTCCGAATCAACAACCGACTCAACGAAAACAGCGTTGACTAACGATTCCATCCAATGAAAACAATTTTTTTAAGTGTCGCATTTACGTTGGCGGCAAGTTCCTTATCCGCTCAGGAAGTGATCAACTCTTTTCTGGAAAAATACGGGAAAGACGACAACCTCGAAGTCGTTACCATCGGGACAAAGATGCTCAACCTGATGAAATCGGATTCGATTGCCGACGACGACTTGCAGGAAGCAATTCTCGGGCTGGAAAACATCCGGATCGTTTCGTGCAAAGACGAAACACTAACCGACGATTATTACAATCTGGCGCACGATTTGCTGAACAAGGACAAGCATTTTTCCGAACTCGTTTCCATCCGGGACGAAAACAGCGCGTTGATTGTGATGGTGAAGGAAATCAAAGGCATTGTGAACGAATTGATCATTCTGTCGAACCATTCCGGCGATTTCAGCCTGATCGGACTAAGCGGTTCTATCAAACTGGATTCGCTGGCGAAATATTCTCAGAAATTGAATTTCAAAAACTGGAGAAAATTAAATTCGCCGGATTGAAGAATAAAACGAAATTTTACTAAACTAACTTTTTTGATAAAAAACGGTGAGAAACGGCAGGACGGGAGTCCAGCCGTTTCTTTTTTCAAATCGCCAACAAAATCTTTCCGGAAAGTTCATCGGGGCGGATGTTTGTCTCCACAATCACCCCGTTGGGACCGATCAGCCAGTTGCCGAAGCCGTTTTTAAGGCAGTGTTGCCCCAAAAGTCCGGATTTCGTCCGGTCTGCAATATTAAACTGGGTCGCTTTGTCCAAGCGATCCGCTTTAATAACACCCTGAAAAACAGATGGATTTTCGTCTAAAGAAATTGAAATCAATCGCAGGTTTTTCATTTTCGATTGGGCGATCACATTGTGCATAATCACGTTCTCAAGCCTTGATTGAGGGTCGTAAGCCGCCCAGAACTGCACTAACACATACCCATTTCCTTGTAATTCGACACCTTGCAGACCAATTTCCGGGGCAAGGTCACCCGGTTGAATACCTTCGGTAAGTTTGTTTTCCGTTGTTCCGGCTCCCACGCAAAGAAGCATGATGCCCAGAATGAGGGAAATACGAGTAAAATACCTCATAAATCAATTTTTATGTCAATACTCTAAGCCGCATTGCTGCAAACTCCTCCGATTTTCGGAGATTAACGCGATCCATTCTTTGTTAAGAACTTCCTGACGTTAACTAAATCGGCACAAAGGTACGACAATGTTATTAAAAAACAAAGGGAACCCGCCTTACGGCACCGTACAGCGCCTTTTCCGGCTTTTTGCACGAAGAAAATGCCCGCTTTTATTTTTTTATTAAAAAGAATCTCACTATTTTTGCGTGGTTTTTTTTAACAGACAGTTAATTAAAAACCGAAAAGAAATTTGACATTATAATTAAAGAAAGCGTTAGCTTTTATTCTTGTGGTAGAAACTTAGACAATTTCAATGCAAACAAGAATAAGTTGGTAAACGCTCGCGTAGAAAGCGTGGGTGTAACTTATTTGTTTGCGTGGGTAGTCTAAGACCTCTATCACGAATAAAGTTAGGATCCCGCGCTTCAGATTTTTAAATCGCTTCTCTTCGGGACTCAGGAAGCCCAACATACATCAATGGAACATATACAAAGCATATAATTCTTTCCGGCAAAGGTAAAGGCAACTTATTATTCATTATTCAAAAATCATTATTCTCATGTTTATATAAGTTGGGGTTGTCTTTACCGGAGCCGGATTTATCCGTCCGAAAT
>JAIRSN010000259.1 GCA_031255425.1 Dysgonamonadaceae bacterium | reverse complement strand
GGCAAGGGTGAGTATAAGGGAAAGATAACCGCCGGGTTCAATATCGTGGAGAATCGGGAATAAACAGAAGCGTATAAACAACCGAAGCGGTCGGTGCTGAAACAGGCATCGACCGCTCTGTCCAGAGGGAATGGCATAGGCGTTCGCTGTGTAAAGAATTAATCCGGTTTATTTGACCACGTAAAAAACCTTTTTGCAGGGTTTTAAACAGCAAATTCCGCTTTCACCTTTTCTATAATTATCCGCAGGAAGGTGAAAGCGGAATTTTGTGAAAACATAAAATATAAATTATCTTTGCAATATTTTGTTAACAATGAACAGTATGTCGAAAGTATATTACACGGATATGCGAACCAAGCCGGGGCGCAACCTGTTGGACAAATTAGAAATCCTTGTCAAAAAAGCCGGTATGGAACAGATTGATTTCAAAGGTAAGTTTACCGCCATTAAGATTCACTTCGGGGAGCCGGGCAACTTGTCCTATATCCGGGCGAATTATGCGGCGAAACTGGTTAAGATTCTTTTGAGCAAACAGGCAAAACCTTTTCTGACCGATTCGGGGACGCTCTATCTTGGGAAACGTTCAAATGCCATCGACCATATAGAGAGCGCCTTTGAAAACGGGTTCAATCCGGTTGCCGTGCCGTGTCCCGTGATTATTGCCGACGGACTGAAAGCGATTGACTACAAAGAAATACCGGTCCGGCTGAAGTATTGTCAGACGGCTAAAATCGGTTCGGCCATTGCGGAAGCGGACATCATCGTTTCCATGAACCATTTCAAAGGACATGAACAGGCGGGGTTTGGCGGCGCCCTGAAAAACCTGGGAATGGGTTCGGCTTCTGCCGCAGGGAAACTGGATTTACATTCCTCGTCGCAACCGGTTGTCGACCAAGCCGTATGCACTTCCTGCGGACAGTGTGTGAAATACTGTGCATCCGATGCCATCCATCTGAACGAGGCGAAGAAAGCCGCGATCGACTACGGGAAATGTGTGGGTTGCGGGCAATGCGTAGCCATCTGTCAATTCGACGCCGCTCAACCGGTCTGGGATAATTCGGCGGACATTATGAATTACAAGATAGCGGAATACACGGTCGCCGTGTTGAAAGACAAACCCCATTTTCACATCAACTTTATCATGGATGTTTCGCCGAACTGCGATTGCTGGAATTGCAACGATGCAGCCATTGTGCCCAATATCGGAATCGCAGCCTCCTTCGATCCGGTCGCTCTGGATCAGGCAAGTGCGGATATGGTAACGAAATCGGCTGCCAACCTGAACACCATCCTGAATGTTCAACAATACGGAGAACTGCAAAACGTAGACAAGTTCAAGATGATTCATCCGAATACCGACTGGCAAGCCGGGTTGAAATACGCGGAAGAAATCGGCTTGGGCAGCCTGAATTACGACCTGATTGTGGTTTGAATCTCCGTTGCTGAATAATTTCGTGTATCTTTGCCCCTGCATTAAAAAATAAATGACATGAATATCATTCGTTTTTGGATCAGCAATGCCCGTTACAAGGCACTTCCTCAAAGTTTATTACCGGCCGTTTTAGCGGTTTGCATGGCCTCGCAAACCGGCGGCTTTTCCATCTGCCCGGGACTTTTAGCGGTCTTCGGCGTTGTCATGGGGCATTTGGCGATGAACCTTTTCGACGATTATTTCGATTACAAGGTGAAAGGTTCGGAGTTCCGGCGTACGCTGGCAAAGAAAGGATTCCGTTCGCGGATCACCAAATGTTCCTATCTTATTTCGGGCGAAGCGAATTTGAAACAGTTGCTTATCGCCTGCCTGACCTTCGGTTTTCTGGCGTTAAGTTCCGGATTCTTTCTTTACCTCTACCGGGGGAATGTCATTCTGCTGTTTGCGCTGGTTACGGCCGTTCTGGGCGTTTCGTATTCCGGGGCGCCGCTTCGATTGTCGTACCACGGGTTGGGGGAACTGTTTATCGGAATCATCTTCGGCCCGTTGCTGATGACCGGCGTTTATTATTCGGCCTGCGGACAGTTGGACTGGCCGGTCGTTTTCGTTTCCGTTCCGGTTGGGCTGTTGGTTGCCAACATTGTCTATACCCATGCGATTATGGATTATGAACCGGACATGGAAGCCGGGAAGATGACTTTCGCCGTGCTGTTGAAAAGTAAAAGACGGATGTTGGCAGCGTTGTTGTGCTTGCTGGTCACCGTCTATTTAAGCATTATCGGCGGTGTTGCGGCAGGCTATTTGTCGCCGTTCTATCTGCTGACCCTGCTGACCTTGCCCCTGTCTGCCGCTTTGTTTTACCTGATGATTGAGTTTGTCCGTCATCCGGAGAAAAAGTTTTCGCCGCGGTTCTGGATGGGACCTATGGGGCATTGGAAGGAAATGCAGGCGCTGGGCGTCGACTGGTTTATGATTCGCTGGTTTCTGGCGCGCAACCTCCTGTCGTTTTTCTGCTTGATTGTCGTTATTGTCAGTTTTATCTCCTCTTTTTAATCTTTCAGTTATGATTTTTTACCTTCCCTGGTGGTTTTTCAAAGCCCGGTTTCTCGGAGCAAGGAACCCTTTGCAAACGGTTTTATTTATTTCCGACAAATGCAATCTGACGTGCAAGCATTGTACGGTTTACCGGTTAAAGAATCCCCGTATCAAAACATACGAACAGATCCGGGAGGAACTGGAATATTCCTACCGCCTGGGATCGCGGTTCGTCGACTTTGAAGGGGGCGAGCCGACCTTGTGGCACGACGGCGAAAAGGATCTGAACAGCTTGATACGCTTGTCGAAAGCCATCGGTTTCTATTCGGCGACCGTGACGACCAACGCCCAGACTCCATTCCGGGGTTCCGAGGCGGATTCCATTTGGGTCAGCCTGGACGGGATCGGCGATTATCACGACGAGATTCGCGGGAAAGGCGCCTTCGAACGGCTGGTGAAAAACATCGCCGGAGCCAATCATCCGCAGTTAAGCGTAAACATGGTGATCAATTCCCGGAACTACCCCTCGGTCGAAGAGACCATTCAATTTGCAAAAAGCAACCCGCACATCCGGTCCATTTCGCTGAATTTCCATACGCCTTACGAAGGAACGGAAGACTTATTTTTAGATTGGGACCGGCGTTCGGAAGTGATTGACCGGATTCTCCGGATGAAAAAAGCCGGTTATCCGGTGATGAACTCGGCTTCGGGATTGAAACGGATGAAAGACAACCGGTTCAAGAAACAATGTTGGGTCTCCAATTTCATCCTGTCCGACGGAACGCGGCTGGGGGAATGTCAGGGCAAAACCGCCGGCATTTGCGACCGGTGCGGCTTGTCGATGGCAGGCGAAATGAACGCGGTCTTCAACCTCCGGCCCGACACCATCCTCGCGGGAATGAAACTCCGTGTGTGAGGCTCGCACCGGACAGACGTATTCCCAGGGCCAACGCATTATAAAATAAGAGGTGTAGCCTCCATGCGCCGTGGAATCCTGTGCATTACAAAAGTAAAAGAGGCTGCGGCGGCGCAGCCGCTTTTATAATTTTAAATAGGGCGCGGTGTATCTGCTTGGCTACGGGGGCGCAAAAACCTCATTCCCACCTAATTTAATAACAAAACTACCTCCATAGCACAAAGACATTATCCCCATATCCCAACCTCATTACCTTATTAAAAGTAAATCTCCCCTTATTCATTATATATATGAAAAATAGAAGACACTGCAT
>JAIRSN010000036.1 GCA_031255425.1 Dysgonamonadaceae bacterium | reverse complement strand
GAGCGTCTTCAAACATTTTAATAATAAGCTCGTAGGCTATGCCGTTTGTATTGCCCTGGCAAATCCCGACTTTGATCATCTTTTCACTCATACGGACTGTGTTGTTTTTGTATTAATGGCGCAAAGGTAGCATAAAATCTTCAACTATAAAAGACACTGCGTGTCCGGCGCAGCCGGCTTATTTACGTACTGTTTTCAACAGTTCGTAGGTATCGCGTTGCGACCAGACGCCCTCCGCACCTTCGTTTTTGCGGCACAAAATAGGATGCGAAGTAACCTGGCAAGCCTTGACCGTATCGTTCAACTGAAGGTTCAGGATAGCAACGATGCGCTGCTTGATGCGCCGGTCCAGCACAGGAAAAGCCACCTCGATACGCCGGTAGAGGTTGCGCCGCATCCAGTCGGAAGAAGTCAGAAACAAGTCCTCCCTCCCGTTGTTGTAGAAATACCAGACGCGGGAATGTTCCAGCAACATATCCACAATCCGGAAAATCCGGATGTTACGGCTGTAAGGCCGCTCCGGGATAAGGCAGCAGATTCCCCTGACAATCAGATCGATCCGGACACCAGCCTCGCTTGCGCGGTACAGCTCGTCGATCATCTCTTTGTCTTGCAGGGCATTCATTTTCAAAAGAATGTATGCCCTTTTCCCCTGCCGCGCCCAGGCGATTTCCTGCCGGATCCTGTTTTTCAGTTCCGGAACAAGGTTGAACTGCGCCACCAAGAGCGTTTCAAAGCAAGGGTTTTTCGTTTGATTTTCAAGGACGTCAAAGATCAGCGTAAGTTCTCTGGTGAGCTTCTTGTTGGCGGTCATGATAGCCATATCCGAGTAGAGTTGCGCCGTTTTCTCGTTGAAGTTGCCGGTACTCAGGTAGGCGTACGACTTTCTTACGCCCCTGAAATCCGCCTTTTGAGTCACCAGCGCCACCTTTGCGTGTACTTTCAGTCCGGGGATGCTGTAAATGATTTTGATTCCGGCTTCCCGCATGATCTCGGCGGTATAGAGGTTGTTTTCCTCGTCGAAACGGGCTTTCAATTCCACGAAAACCGTCACCTTTTTCCCCTTTTTAGCGGCAATAATAAGGTTGTTAATCACTTCCGAATCCGTTGCGACCCGGTATTGGGTCACCTTCACCTCCTCCACCACCGGATTAGAGGCGGCATCCATCAGAAAATGAATAAAATAATCGAAGCTGTGGTAGGGGAAATGGAAAAAGATGTCCCTTTTGTTGATCACGGAAAACAGGGAGCGGGTGCGGTCCAACTCCGGAATCCGGAGCGGGACGAGCGGCGCCGCCCTCAGTTCCTTTCCCACCGGGTTGGGCAACTTGATCAGGTCTTCCATGTTCAGGTGGACATTGTCGGGAACGAGGTCTTCCTTGAAGATATGAAACGTTTCGCAGAGGTAGGCCAGGCAGTGTCCGGGCATCCGGCGGTCGTAGGCAAAGCGGCTGAGGTCGCCGGTTTTCCGCTTCCGTACCTTCTTCCGCACCGTTTCCGCCACGTTGAGGGTATTCAGCGCCTCGTCCATGTAAATATCCGCATCGCGCGAGATTTTGATGTTGTAGCTTCCGCCCACCTCATACCCCACAAAAACATCGGACAGATTGGCCGAAATAATATCTTCCACAAACATAAAATAATGCGTATCCTTTATGTCGGGCAGTTCGATAAAGCGCGGCACCTTGGCGTATGGAATCTTGATGATGGCATACGCCTGTTCGCCCGAGGCTTTTTTCTTCAGGTCGGCCACCTGGTAGAGGCGGTTGTCGCGGATAAAGACGCTCACATCTTCCTTCATCAGCATCACGGGTTGGAGGAAAGGAAAAATCTCTTCCCGGAAATAGTTTTTTATAAAATCGCGGTGTTCGGGCAGGGGTTTATCATCCATATAAAGGATAATCTTTTTGGCGGCCAAAGCGGGCAACACTTCATTATTAAAGATACGGAAAAACTCCTTCTGCTGCCGGGTCACTTCCGCATTGATTTCTTCCAGAATAGCTTCCGCCTCCTCGGCATTTTCCTCCGAGCAGATTTTCTTCAGCACGACGCCCCGGTGTTCCGCCACCCTGACCCTGTAAAACTCTTCCAGGTTGGATGCATGAATCGAAAGGAACTTAATCCTTTCATAAACAGGCAAGGAAGCATCTTCTGCCTCCAGCAGCACCCGGTAATTAAAGGCCAGCCAACTAATATCCCTGTCAAAATAAGAATATTCCATACTCGTCACAATTAGGTCATTCACTATTCACTTCGTCTATTATAATTCAAAAGTATTAAATTTGTTTGTAAAAAGTGCGTTTTTTCTCCACATCCTGCCGGAATTAACGAAAAAACAGCCGCGGAAGACCGGCTGGAACGAGCGCGAGCCGCAGTGTCGAAAATATAATACATTTTGTCAAATATTGTATACAAAACAATTCGTTCCATACAAAAAGAATCTTTTACATTTGCAACGAGAAAGAAAAATCATCAGACATTACAAAATCAGCAGGCATCACAAAAATAGATCTTAGATAAAAACAAGCCAACTCCGGCGAAGGTAAAGGCAACTTTTTTTTGATTGGCGAATGGTATGTAGGGCATAGAGCGTATCATTCATTATTCGGAAAAACATCGTTCTCATATTTATAAGGTGGTTGTCTTTACCGGAACCGGATCACATCCGGGCAAAGCGGTCGCGCGTAGCGGGGGAACATATTTTCGCCTCCTTTTACTAACAAAAACGGCCGGTTCGCAGTCAAACAGACTACTGTTATACATGGCAATTTCGTCCGCTTCTAATAAGAAAGGGCCGCTCACTTGGGCGTCCCTTTTTTCGTGCGGAGATCCGGGTTGGTCAATCTTTTTTTAATCAAATCATTCCGACACACAGCGGACCAGATTCCCGGTCGCCCGAGGGGTCTTGCGGTTCAGGTACACGAGCGTACTGCTCCAGGCCAGTGTGTAAGCGTGAACACCCGAGGCTACGACGCTACTACTCCAGCAAATAGAGGCACCACCGACACCGTTGACAGCAGCGTGGTCGTGATCGCGATCGGCGCCGGCAGGAAGGAAAAGAGTGGGATCTGCTCCATAAGTAGTATTTCCTGCTGTACCGGAAGGAGTCAGCGAGATACCGCGTGTGCCTGGATCTCCGGCAGGAGATGCTGCGAAATCTGCGAAATTATAAACCCATTGATTAACCTTGGCGTTTCCGAGACAATCGCCGGTAGTACAATCAGTTGTTGTGCCGTAAATACTTGCCCATTCGGTACGTGTGGGAACCCGCCAGCCGGCAGGACAAGGATCGGCAGGCGCTTTTACAGGTGTTTCTTCCGAACCGATGTTCCAGCGATCATCATAGATGCCTTCGTCTGTTCCCGTTCCGGCAATCCAGTCATAACTAGAGACGTTTCGGCGAATAAATTTACCGAAGCGAACATCCGTTTCCAAAACCTGATAGGAGGGTTTTTCCCCCTTCATATCAATATTCGCTGGTGCATTGGGAACAGGATTATTTGCAAAGCCGGTAGTTTGCCCGAAATGATCCGACGGCCATATGTTTTCAGGAGTTAAATCCCGGCGCTGATGGCCGTCATCTATTCTGCCCCATTGATACACGTCGCCGTAAACCGTACGGTCCGTTGAACCGCTGTTATTCGGATAGGGAACATACGCCTTTTGTGCTATTGGATCGCCGTAATCCGGATCGGCGCCCAGGTTGTAACACATAAAAGTAAGCCAGCCGTTTATGACCGGATTTGTCTTTCCCGGATCGTCTACTTTCCGCACCGAACAGCCCACCGGCGCATTCTGAACGCGAACAACCAACTCTACTTTCTTTCTGGCTCCGTTGTTATCCAAAAACAGCGCTTTGATGGTAATCTTTTTCGCATCGGTACGACCTGCATTGCCAACCTTGCTCTGTACGTCGGTCAAACTGTTGAATGTCAAAGTAACCGTACCGGCGCCACTGTTTGTTGTGTATGAAGCCAATAATCCCGTGGGATCAGCTACCGTAAACTG
>JAIRSN010000166.1 GCA_031255425.1 Dysgonamonadaceae bacterium | reverse complement strand
CCGGGACAAAAACGGTCGCTCCGTTTGGCCGCAAAAGAACTCAGAAGAAGATATTGATATGTTCCTCTCGCTCGTAAGCATGTCGGCGGCGCAAAAGGAATTCTACAACAATCCGGTTTCCGAAGGCGAGATTTTCAAGGAAATAACCTACGGCAAAGTTCCGGCATTATCCAAATTCAAATTTTTGGTTATCTACGGCGATCCCGCGCCGGGAGAAAACAAGAGCAAAAAGAGTTCTACTAAATCGGTCTGTCTGCTGGGTAAATTAGCGGGGAAACTCTACATCATTAAATGCTTTCTTGACCGCGGTTTAAATGCTGAATTTATAGACTGGTATGTGAAATTACTGGAATATGTTGGAGGACGTGTGCCCGTTTATTGCTGGATGGAAAACAACAAACTGCAAGACCCATTTTTTCAGCAGGTATTCATGCCCATTGTCCGCAAAGTACGGCGTGAAAAAAATATATCGCTCTATATACGGGGCGACGAAGATAAGAAAACGGACAAGGCCACCCGCATAGAGGCAAATTTGGAGCCGCTCAATCGCGAGGGCAACCTAATCCTTAACGAATCGGAAAAGGACAACCCACACATGAAGCGTCTGGAAGACCAGTTCAAACTATTTACGCTTCGCTTGGACTTTCCCGCCGACGGCCCCGATACAGTGGAAGGAGGCAATAAAAAAATTGATGTCAAACTACGTGATACCGAGCCGGAAAAAATTATTCCGCGCTCGGCATTGCGCTCGAACAATAAGAACAGATTATGAGCCAGTTTATTGAATTAACAGATTACGACGCGAGCATTCACCGCGAAATATTGGACTCACTGACAAGGGAGGATAATGCTATTGTTGAAATTTGCGAAGACAGGGCTATTGCCGAAATGCGCGGCTACCTCTCGCGCCGCTACGATGTGGATGTGATTTTTTCCGCTACCGGCAGTAATCGCAACCAACTCATCCTGATGATGGCGATAGATATTGCCGTTTATCACGTTTTTTGCATCCACAACCCGCAAAAGATTTCACAAATTCGCAAAGACCGGTACGACCGCGCAAAGGAATGGCTAAAACAGATAGCGGATGAAGATATAAGCGTGGATGGCGCACCGCTCCTGCCGGAGGAGGAAAGAGCGAACAAAGCCACGTTTCTAACCAAATCAAACCCCAAGCGGGTAAATCATTACTAACGGGATTATCTCTCAAATTAAACGCCGACAAACGGCTATTTAACACTATAAATATATGAGCAGGAAAAAGAAAAATAAAATAAGCGTGGCCGGTAATATACCGCGTCCGGGGCAACCCACACCAACAACCATTGTGCTTACGCAACCGAAGCGGTTCGGCATAGACATTGCCGACTATATGGCGAGCATCAGGGCAATGGAAAATGTAGATTTTTCGCGCCGGTATAAACTCTATGACCTATACAACGACATCCTTATGGATACGCACTTGGCAAGCGTGATAGAAAAGCGAATACTTGCCGTTACTTCATCCGAAATAGAGTTCCGGCGCAATGGCAAGCCGGACGAAGCAATAAACGAACAAATCCGCTCGCCATGGTTCCGTCGATCTGTGCGGGATATTATAAACGCGCAGTTTTGGGGTTTTTCACTGCTGCAATTTTACCGAAACGGCAAGTGGATAAGCTACGACCTTATTCCCCGCAAACACGTCGATCCGGTACGCCGTGTTATACTCCGCCACCAAACGGATATTACCGGAACCTCGTGGAACGAGTATGCCGACCTGCTGTTTGTGGGAGACAAGGATGATTTTGGCTTGCTTGCCAAAGCTGCGCCGTGGGTGATCTACAAAAGGAACACTACGGCAGATTGGGCGCAGTTCTCGGAAGTGTTCGGGATGCCGGTACGCGAGTACATTTATGAAACGGATGACGACGAAGCCCGCCAACGCTGTATTGAGGACGCGCAGAATACCGGAAGCCTTGCTGTGCTTATTCACTCCACCGAAAGCAAAGTGAACCTGCTGGAAAGTGGAAATAAAACCGGTAGCGCAGACTTATACGAGCGCCTGTGTGAGCGGTGTAACAGTGAAATGTCTAAATTGGTATTGGGAAACACATTGACCACTGAATCTAACAACAAGGGTACGCAGGCATTGGGCACTGTTCACAAAAAGGTAGAGGACAAGGTAGCGCAAGCCGACCGGCGTTTCGTGTTGGACGTACTGAACTACGAAATGACAGACATTTTCCTGTCTATGGGCGTCAATACTGAAGGCGGCGAGTTCTGCTTTCCAGAACCGAAAGACGTGGACTTGGCGGCAAAAGCGAGTATCCTGACCCAAATGCGCACTACTTTCAAACTGCCGATTTCAGACGATTACCTGTACGAGGAGTTCGGAATCGAAAAGCCAAAAAACTACAAACAGCTAAAAGAACAAGCGCAACAACGTCCGGAACCGCCCAAACAGCCGACACCCGCCAAAGAAGATTTGGAAGACGAACCGGGCAGCAAAAAAGAACCAAAAGAAAAGAAAACATTTACCAACCGGTTAAAAAGTTTTTTCGTCCAAGCCCCGCACGACGGGGCAGCATTAGACTGGTAATTAACGACCTCTATCGGAATGCGCCACCCGATGTCAGTACCGGCTTTGCTTTCGACGACGCTGTACTACTCGCTGCCCTCAAACGCATTTACGGTAATGATTTCAATGTACTGACGGAGCTCGAAGAAATCCTATTTAATGAGTTCTGGGACAAACTCAACGAGGCTACCGAGAAAGGTTATTCCGAAGTTACGCCGATTGATCACGATGCCGACTTCATAGAAGAACTGCGCCGCAACAACGCTGTATTCTCAGCGTTCAAAGTCCACCGCGCACAAAACGACATGGCAGCACGACTGCTTGACGAAAACGGCGATTTAAAGCCATTTGAGCAGTGGTTGAACGATGTTCAACCAATCGCCGACCATCAGGTGCGGCAGTGGTTTCAAACCGAATACGATACAGCCGTAAAGCGGGCGCACATAGCGGCAGAGTGGCGGCAGTTCGAGCGCGAGGCGGATGTGCTTCCAAATCTTGAATGGATTAAATCCACCTCCATCGCGCCGGGCGCAGACCATCAAGTATTTTGGGGTACAATCCGCCCGGTAAATGATTCGTTTTGGAACAGTCACAGGCCGGGCGATCGCTGGGGATGCAAATGCTCGCTTCGAGCAACCGACAAGGAAGCAACGCCTGTGGATGTGGACGACGTACCGGTAATGGATAGAACCAAACCGGCAAGGGGATTGGATAACCGGCCGGAACAGGACGGACAGATATTTAGCGACAGCCATCCCTATAACCCGCCATCGTGCGCTACTTGCACCCTTCCGGGAAGAAGAGTGATATCCGCCGGCCAGACGACCGTTTTAGGGCGCCTCTTTAATTCTAAAAAAAACAGGAAAGACTGTTACCATTGTTCCCGACCGGTAGAACTGATTAGAAAGGCAGGAGTTGAGCCGTCCGAAACGATATATGTCACCCACAAGAAGTATAAGAATGGCGGTGAAGTATTGATACATCCGAACGTTGATAAGAAAGGAAGTGACTATAAACAGTTGATAACAATCGCCAACCAATTCGCGAGAGAAGGGAAATCTGTAAAATTAACTCCGTCAGTACATTTCAAGTCAAGAACATATTCACAAATCTACGGTTCGCTATCTAATACGCCCTACTACCGCAAATGTCCCGATTTAAAAATAGGAGACAGTTTCTATGAATTTGAAAGCTATGTCCCGCCGTTTAAAAAAGAAAAGCTTCGCCGAATGTTAAACCACGGGTTAGCGCAGTCGGATAAAATAATTATCAATAACTCACGAGGAGCATCAGATCGGTATATTAAGAAATTGATTTTTGACCGTATAAGGTTAAATAAACCGATAGATGAAGTGTGGGCTTATGAGAAAGGAAAGACAAGGCTACTCTATAAAAAGCAATAGGAGGCACAAACCTCCCTTGCAGCGCAACGTGCCGTAGCACATGCTTGATATTTTCATACCCTGCACAAAAATACAAAGTTTTTTTCAATAAACAAGTAAACTGGCAAAAAAAATGACTCTGACTGAATTTAACCGCCTGCTGGCCGCCAAGAGGAAAGAATTAGATCACCTGATGCGCCACACATTACCGGTAAAGGTAGGAGCTATGGCAAAAGCGCACTATCAGGACAATATTCGCGAGCGGCAAGGTTTTTTGAATGGCGGGCTGCACAAATGGCAGAAAACAAAACGGCAGATGTCCGGCGGTAAATCGGCAGCCTCCAATTACGGCGCATTGCAAAGTAGCCGAATGCACCTGTATAGTAGCCTGAAATATGTGCCTTCAGCCTATCGGGTAAAAGTATCCAATGACCTGAAGTACGCGCCAGTGCATAACTGGGGCGGAACGGTGCAACCAACCGTAACGCCAAAAATGCGCAAATGGGCGTGGGCTAAGCATTACGAAGAGGCGGGCGCAGACAAGAAAAAGGACACACCGTGGAAACGCCTCGCTTTGACAAAGAAAAGCAAGTTGAATATCCGCATCCCACAACGGCAGTTCTTAGGAGAAAGCCGCGAATTGAACGAACAAATACAGCAAAAAATGGACAGTGAAGTCCGCAACATTTTAAATAAAGAAGAATAATATGGAAGAAATTTTAATCGCGATATTAGATCGCATTCAGGAAAAAGTCGCCGGACTGTCGCTGATCGACGAGGATACGGGACAATTGGAGGCGGAGGAAGATTCCTATCCGGTAACATTTCCCTGCGTATTCGTGGGAAATACCGACATCAACTGGTCGGATGTAGGCTTAGGGGTTCAAAAAGGGGATACACAGCTAACCGTGAGGCTGGCAATAGACTGCTATGACGACACGCACATCGGCTCCGGAACTACTGACAAAATCCGCGAGCGGCAACAGCTAAGCACGGAAGTATATAAGGCCTTGCAGGGTTTCCGGATCAATAAATACATGGGGCCGATGGTGCGTGTAAAGAGTCGAGACTACACCATTCCGGGCAACGTAAAGGTGTACGAAAAAATTTTCAAGTTTTACTATCACGATGAATCTGCGAAACGGGATAACCCGCTTCGTCCGTGAATAATGAGAGTTGTTTTTGTGTCAGCCGAGGCATCCGCATTTTGGAAACTGCCGGAACAGAATCATCAATTTTGCGGGCTTTGCGGATAATTGCCAAAATTCGTTCTTCGGACAGGAAAAACTCCTCATTTGACAAAATTTTCAGGGCATCATCAAAACGAAGCCGCTTTACCTCCGTCCAGTAATAATAACGGCGGCAAAGCGATTCATCACGCTTGATGATTAGTGATTTATCCCGTCCTTTTGCCATCTGTTTTTTTTTGCAAAATTACTCATTTTCAAAATCGTCAAAGAAAAAAAACGGCTCTAATTGTACAAAGAGCCGTTTTTCAGTTTATAAACTAAACAAATTTAACAAACCAAAACTTACAATTCCGCCGTATTATATGGATTAAACGTTAATCGTTTCTTTTTTGCGGCGAATTATACGGAGCTTTACAAGCAGCGCGTCCAGTTCTTCGCCATTCAATTCACGGAACACTTTACCCACAATGCGGGTATCCGTGCAGAACGCATTGATTTTGTTCCAATCAGCAGTATCAATACCAATAAGTTGCATTTGGTGCAGCACATCGGAACGTTTCTTTTTGATGACCTTTTGCTCGTCTTCCTGACTGGTCGGAACTACCAACCTTTGCATTCCTTTCAGTGCTGACAAATATTCCGCCATTTTCATATCCTTGAGGCTGTCAGTACGCCCGGAGGTGTACTCCAGAACAATGGCCTTTTTCAGTTCCTCTTTGTCGGGGGCATACATCCGGTTCAACAGTCCGTAAAAGGCGGCGTAGTTATCGGGCTTTTTCACCGCACGCGGGGAGGTCATTTTAATTATCATTGTTTCAAAATTTACAAGTCATAATAATATTTATAATCATCTAAAATACACTTGAATAAATGTTCAACTATAACAGGCATAACTGCGTTGCCGAAGGCGTGTATTTCGCGTCTGAAATTGTGAACGACATCACCTCTCTGTATAGCTCCAGTATCTCTGTATCCGTTAGCCCTGCTATCAACAACACGTAAATAAGCCTCTGTTGGTGTCCACGTGCGAGATAATTTATAAGTGCCCGGCGGTCTAAATACCCACACCCGGCGTCTGTTGCCAGAGGGGTAGGCAATAATAAAGATTCGTTCCCTACGCGTCGGGAAACCAAAGTCTCGACCCTGTAAACAGTGCCATTCCGCATCATACCCGATTTCGGATAAGTCAGATAGAACTGTTTCAAGACCTTTTTTGACAAGTTGGGAACTATTTTCAAGAACGATGTACTTGGGCTGTGTGATGGTAGCCACTCTTTTAACTTCGCTCCATAGCCCGCTTTTAGTTCCATGTATTCCCGCCACGCCTGTTTGATTTGAAATGCTAATGTCTTGGCACGGGAATGATGCCGAAAGTACAGAGACTGTACAGTACGGTATACAAGTCTTAACATCTGAGTACTGTTTTGCATCGGGAGAGATTCTTTTTAATTTATTTCTTAACCATGCGTCTATCTCACAATTGAATTTATTTTCAAAACCCAACTCCTGCGCGACAATGTCCCATGTTCCACGACCGGAAAAAAGTGAAGCGTGCGTCATTATTTTTCATTTGTTTTTTCAAATTCGTCTATAAACATCCTAAGTGCATCGCCCATTGAACATACTCCATCAAATAATTTATACATGAGTTCTGGCTCCTGTTCCCATATTTGATACACAATTACCTTTTTTCCGGCACCCTTCATCCATCCTGCCTCAGAGTGAGCAGACCGCCCACAGGGAAGAACTAAAACACATATATCAGCCCATTTCATAGCGTCAAAATCGGATTTGAATCCTTCTTCTGCAATTGGATGATTAATTGCCTGCCGGAATTGCTCAGTTGTCCAATATTGCCAATTCTCATCTATTTTAGACCATTGGAATCCTTCTTTTCCTTTTGGAAACTTAAAATCATATACTTCATGCCCATTTTCTCGAAGAAATCGCACGACTTCTCCTTGGTATTGATTTCTCCAACTACTCGCCACATAAATTTTCGCCATGTTATATAATTTGAAATTGTACATTAAAATTAAACTCGTTCACTAAACGCCGTACTTGGCGCACCTCCATTGGGTCTGATAAGTAAGCCGCCATTATTGTTCTTTCTCTCGTCTCTACGTTGAAACCTTTCTTCCGCAGCCTGTAAACCAAGTTGTACTTGATTACGCGATTTTTCGGGGGGGGGGGATTCTGCATAATTCATTCATTTTCTATGTTTTTAAGATAATTACAGTACAAACCCTCTACAACCTCAAAGTATTCTGTTGTTACAATGACTTTGGCATGAGGATGAATTTCTTCTCTCAATAACTTGATAACTGGTTTAACCGCCTCATCAAATTTCTTTTGTAATTCTTTGTCCATTACTGATCCTTTAATTGGTATTCTTTTTCTTCCTGTGTCACCCACTCGTATATCTCATGCCAAGAGGGAAGACCACCCACCTGTTTATCATCAATGTACAGGTGTGCATATACTTTCCGGGAGGCGTAACCATACTGCTCCACGCTGCCCGGCTTGTGTTCGTTTATACTGTCAAATGGGATGCCCTTTTCCAGTAGCCAGTTAACCATTTCAGTTTGACGCTCGCGCTCGCGGCACGTCCAAATAATCAGGTAATGTCCGTCAGCCTTCAGTTTTCGCATCACATCCGCCGCGTATGGCGCCGTAGCACCAATCCCCGGCCACTTACCGGTGTGCAATGTTCCATCAAAATCTATCGCGATGATCATCCCTCAATCCCTTTTATTTTGTTCCACATCTTCACTGCATAGTAGTCC
>JAIRSN010000137.1 GCA_031255425.1 Dysgonamonadaceae bacterium | reverse complement strand
AACAACCGCTCGATGCCGACGGCGTTAAAAACGGATTACTGTTTGAGCGAAGCGAGTTGTAATCCGTTTAGCCGGCGGTATCAGAGCGGTCCGCCAAGAAGTCAAGCCTTGATTTTTTTTGGTTCTTTTTTGCATCAAGGCAAAAAAGAACAATCAGGTGGCGGCACAGCCGCAACCTGGCGCCGGCGGCGCAGCCGTAAGTTATTAACAAATATCCGAAGTTATCAACAGGATTTGCAATGTTTGTATGAATTAAAAGAGAATACAATAAAATTTCCTACTTTTGCAATTCAAAAAGATAAGAAAATTATGGGAAAAATTATTGCTTTAGCTAATCAAAAAGGAGGCGTAGGAAAGACGACGACCACCATCAACTTAGCCGCGTCGCTGGCAGCACTGGACAAAAAAGTGCTGGTCGTCGACGCCGACCCGCAAGCGAATGCATCATCCGGCCTGGGCGTTAATATTCGCGAAATAAATAATTCCATTTACGAATGTATAGTAGACAAGGTAGACGCCCTGGACGCGATCGTCTCCACAGACGTGCCGCACCTGGACATAATGCCTTCGCACATCGATTTGGTAGGCGCCGAGATCGAAATGCTCAACTTTGAAAACAGGGAAAAAGTCCTGAAAGAAGTCCTGCTAAAGATCAAAGACCGCTACGACTATATCCTGATCGACTGTTCGCCGTCCTTAGGGTTGATCACCGTCAATGCGTTGACCGCTTCCGACTCGGTCATCATTCCGGTTCAATGCGAATATTTCGCCCTGGAAGGAATCAGCAAACTGTTGAATACGATAAAGATCATCAAATCAAAATTAAATCCGAAGCTGGAAATCGAAGGCTTTGTCCTGACAATGTATGATTCCCGCCTCCGCCTGGCAAACCAGATTTACGAAGAAGTGAAACAACATTTCGGAGAAATGGTCTTCACAACCGTTATCCAGCGGAATATCAAGCTGAGTGAAGCGCCGAGCTACGGGCAACCGGTTCTGCTTTACGATCCCGAATCGAAAGGCTCGTTGAATCACATGCAGTTAGCGGAAGAAATTATCAATAAGAATAAGAAATAAAGAGAATCAAGTATCTCACAAGTTATCATTTTTCATCATTAGTATTATGGCCAAACAAACAAAAGCGGCACTGGGAAAAGGCTTAGGCGCTTTAATCACAATGGATGATCTGAATACGGGCGGATCATCGTCTATCAATGAAATCGAAATAGCAAAAATAACACCCAATCCCAACCAGCCCCGCAGGGTCTTCGACGAAGAAGCGCTGGACGAATTGTCCGCCTCCATCAAAGCCTTGGGACTGGTACAACCCATTACTTTACGGGAAACGAGCGACGGCAAATACCAGATTATTTCCGGAGAAAGGCGTTACCGCGCCTCCCTGAAAGCGAACCTGGAAACCATTCCCGCCTATGTGAGAAAAGCATCCGATGAAAATGTGATGGAAATGGCGCTGATCGAAAACATCCAGCGGGAAGATTTGAACGCCATCGAAATCGCCCTGGCTTACCAGACGCTAATCGAATCCTACCACCTCACGCAGGAGAAACTCAGCGAACGAATCGGTAAAAAACGGGCAACAATAGCCAACTTTCTGCGCCTGCTGAAACTTCCCGCCGAGATACAAATGGGGTTGAAAGACAAAAAAGTCGACATGGGACATGCCAAGCTCCTGCTCTCGCTGGAAGATCCCTCCACCCAACTGATGGTGTACGAACAAGTGGTGAAACATCACTTTTCGGTACGGAAAACGGAAGAAATTATCCAGGCGCTGAACGAAGAAAATCCGCCGAAGACGACGGACAGGAAACGAAGCAAAACACCGGACGAATATGCGATGCTGAAAAATCACCTGTCGGACTTTTTCAATTCCAAAGTAGCCTTTCAGATCAACGACCGTGGCGCCGGAAAAATCACCATCCCCTTTACCTCCCAGGAAGACCTGGAACGAATCGTTCAGCGGTTCGACTCCATAAAGTAACTGTCCCACAAAAAAAAACCGCTGAAAACAGCGGTCTCCGGTGATTCATCTGGGGCTCGAACCCAGGACCCCATCCTTAAAAGGGATGTGCTCTACCTGCTGAGCTAATGAATCTGCTTCCCTAAAAGCGACGGCAAAGGTAGAGAAAAAAAATCAGGATTTCAAATAAAATAAGTACATTTGTCCGGTAATCCGGATTGTTTATCGTTTATTACTTATGAAACAAACTATTTTTGAAATAGCTAAAATTATCGACGCGCAACCTTGCCCCCTGTCGGATGCCGGCATCCGTATATTGCTGACCGATAGCCGTTCGTTGTCGGAGCCGGCGGTGACACTGTTCTTCGCCTTGTCTACCGAACACAACGACGGGCACCGCTATATCTATGATTTGTACGAAAAAGGCGTGCGCAATTTTGTCGTCCGGCACGATTTTGCCGGGATAGACCGGATGCCGGACGCCAACTGCCTCCGGGTGGACGATACGCTCGCAGCCCTGCAACACCTGGCGGCGCACCACCGCCGGCTGTTCGATATTCCGGTTATCGGAATCACCGGCAGCAACGGCAAAACCATCGTGAAGGAATGGCTTTACCAACTGCTTCACGACCGGTTTTCGATTGTCCGGTCGCCCCGCAGCTACAACTCTCAGACGGGGGTTCCCCTGTCGGTCTGGCAGTTGGACGACCAGACGCAATTGGGTATCTTCGAGGCGGGTATCTCGCTGCAAAAGGAGATGGAACGGCTCGAAGCCATCATCCGTCCGACCATCGGCATCTTCACGACGATCGGGGAGGCGCATCAGGAAAATTTTTTCTCACAGGAAGAAAAATGCCTGGAAAAACTGGCGCTGTTTCAATCGGCGGAGGTAATTATTTACAATGAAGACCAGCGGCTGGTCAACTATTGCCTGGAGAAAAAGGGATTTCTGCATAAAGGGTACTCCTGGTCTGCGAAAAACGAGGAAGCGCCCGTTTATATTGCCGGGATTGAGAAACTAATCGACCACACGATGATAACATATACGGCGCACGGCACCCAACAGACCCTGAAAATCCCGTTCACGGACGATGCTTCCATCGAAGACGCCATCCATTGCCTGACCTTGATCCTGTATCTGGCTCCGGAGTTGCCGGAGTTGCCGGCGCGGTTCGAAAAATTAGATCCGGTCGCCATGCGCCTGGATGTTTGCAAGGGGATTCATGGAAATACGCTGATCAATGATACTTACAACTCGGATATAAACTCGCTGGCTATCGCACTGGACTTTATGGTGCGCCGTTCGACAGACCATCAGTTGAAGCGCGTGCTGGTGCTTTCGGATATTCTTCAATCGGGAATGGTGCCCGCCGCGTTCTACCGCAAGGTCGCCGAACTTGTGCATCAAAAGCAAATTCAACACATCATCGGAATCGGGCCGAACCTGATGTCCCATTCCAACCTGTTCAATATGGAGAAAGATTTCTATCCGACGACCGAAAGTTTCCTCGCTTCCGGCGTTTGGCGCGGGTTGAAAAACGCAATCGTGCTGATCAAGGGTTCGCGCAAGTCGCGGTTCGAACGGATTTCCGAACAGTTGGAGGAAAAAGTTCACCAGACCGTTCTGGAAGTCAATCTGGATGCGGTGATACACAACCTCAAGTATTTTCGCTCCCGGTTAAATCCAGAAACCAAAGTGATTTGCATGGTTAAAGCGTTCGGCTACGGCGTCGGTTCCTACGAACTGGCTAAAACGTTGCAGGAACGCGGCGCGGATTATCTGGCGGTGGCGGTGGCGGACGAAGGTGCCGAGCTGAGGCGCGAGGGGATTTCCATGCCCGTTCTGGTGATGAATCCGGAAGAACACGCTTTCAATACGCTGTTTGAATACCGTTTGGAGCCGGAAATCTACAACTTGAATCTCTTGGACGCCATTATCCGGGAAACCGAACGGCGCGGGATTCTCTCCTACCCCATTCATATTAAGTTGAATACCGGCATGAATCGCCTGGGATTCGACGCCCCGGACATTCCCGCTTTGGGCAAACGGCTGAACAGGCAAACCGGGGTGCTGGTCAAATCGGTCTTTTCGCATCTGGCGGGCAGCGATTCGCCGCTATTAGACGATTATACGGAACGGCAAATCAGCCTGTTTTCGCAAATGTCCGGTCAACTGGAGGGCTTGTTGAACTATCCGGTGAAGCGTCACGTGCTAAATTCGGCGGGAATTGAGCGGTTTCCGGCGGCGCAATTCGATGCCGTCCGCCTGGGAATCGGACTGTACGGCATTTCGGCTGTCGACGAAAAAGCGCTTCGGCCGGTGGCGGCGCTCAAAACCCGGATTTTGCAAATCCGGGACGTAAGGGCGGGCGAATCCGTCGGGTACAGCCGGAACGCCCGGCTGATCCGGGATTCCCGCATCGCTTGCATTCCCGTCGGTTATGCGGACGGCCTCGACCGCCGGCTGGGAAACGGGACCGGAACGGTTCACGTGAACGGAACTGCCTGCCCGATTGTCGGAAATGTCTGTATGGACATCTGCATGATTGATGTCACGGGGGTGAATGTCGCAGAAGGGGACGAAGTGACCCTGTTCGGCGAGCCGGTTACCGTAAGCGATTGGGCGGACAAGCTAAAGACCATCCCCTACGAAATACTGACTTCCATTTCTCCGCGGGTCAAACGGATTTATTACAAAGAATAAAAAACGTTCGCTGCAATGAAAAACAGTTTCATCTTCCTGCTCCTTTTTTTTGCGTTCGCGACCCGTATTTTTGCCCAGGAAACGGGTGCGAAACCGGACGATCCGGAGAAATTCATGGAGAAATACCTGGATTCGCTGCGCTCTTCGTGTGAGGATTCGCTGTCTTGCCCCGATTCGCCGGGCGAACGGATGATTCATGCCGCCTTATTCCTTTTAAATACGCCTTATTCGGAAAACACACTGGAAGTAAATGAGGAAGAGTCGTTGGTGATTCATTTCCGTGCGCTGGACTGCATGACTTTTGTCGAAAATTGCCTGGCTTTGAGCCGGACGGCGCAAAGTGATTCGGCGGGTTACGATTTTTTTGCCCGCCAGTTGACCGCGATTCGTTACCGGAACGGAATCATTGCCGGGTATTCCTCCCGGTTACACTATGTAAGCGATTGGATATTCGACAATTCGGCTAAGGGAACGGTTGAGGATATTACCTGCGCCCTGGGCGGGGAAAATTTTCCGCAACAGGTGGGTTTCATGTCCGCACATCCGGAACTGTATCCGAAATTGCGCGGGAATCCGCCGCAAACGGAGCGCATGATTGCCATCGAACGGGCTATCAACCAACGGGCTTCGCTGTGTTATATCCCCAAAAAGGATATTAAACGGAAACAGGCAGGCATCGAAAGCGGCGACATCATCTGTTTCACGACCCGGACGCCCGGACTGGACGTCTCGCACGTCGGGATTGCCTGCCGGAGCGGAAATTTGCTGACGTTTATCCATGCCTCCGCCAGCCGGCGGAAGGTGATTGTCAATCCGGAGCCGCTGGAAGCCTACTGCAACCGCCTGAAAACCAACACGGGCATCATCGTTTTGCGCCCGTCGACTTTAATTGACTAATTTTTGAACAACATGGAACATATCACGCTTTCGCAACTGAATCTTTTGGTTCAGAAACAGATTAATGACAGTTTGCAGCCCTTTTACTGGATTATCGCGGAGACAAGCGACGTCCGGACAATCAAAAGCGGGCATTGTTACCTGGAATTTATTGAAAAGGAAACGCCCGGCGACCACATCGTTGCCAAGGCGCGGGGTTATATTTGGGCAAGCACTTACTTAGCTCTGTCCATGTACTTTGCGGAACAGACCGGACAGGCGTTTGTTTCCGGACTGAAGGTTCTGGTGAAGGTTGCGGTCGATTTTCACCCTGTTTACGGCTACGGGCTGAACGTAATCGACATCGACCCGACCTATACCGCGGGCGATATGCAGCAACGCAGGCAGTTGATTCTCAAAAAATTGGATGCCGACGGCATTCTGCTGATGAATAAAGAGCTGAAGATGCCCCTGCTTCCGCAACGGATTGCCGTTGTAACGTCGCCTTCAGCAGCCGGTTACGAAGACTTTATGAATCATCTGGAAAATAACCGGCTGGGATTTGCGTTTTACCCCCACCTTTTCCCGGCGGTGATGCAGGGCGAGCAAACCGCCGGGACGATTATCCGGGCGTTGCATCGCATTTTTGAACACAAGGAGCATTTCGACGCGGTTGTAATCATCCGGGGCGGAGGCGCTTCGTCCGATTTGGCGTCGTTCGATTCGTACGACCTGGCGACGAATTGCGCGCAGTTTCCGTTGCCCGTTATCACCGGAATCGGGCACGAGCGCGACGAAACGGTGCTTGATTATGTTGCTCATTACCGGGCAAAAACCCCAACTGCCGCTGCCGATTACCTGATTACGCATCTCGAAAATGCTTATGCGGATTTATGCCGGCAGCAGTCCGAAATGATTACCGCGAGCAGGCGGATGCTGGACGTTTCTTTTGATAAAATGCAGCAGGTAAAACGTGTTTTTTATCAATCCGCCCGCAATTTTATCGAAAAGCAATACCTGATGCTTGCCCCTTTTGAGAGTGATTTGCGAAAAATTTCGCTGCAATTTCTCCTCCGTGAGGAAAATAAATTGAGGGAAAAGGAATCGTATTTCCGCTTATCGTCGCCCGGACGCATCCTTGCGCTGGGCTATTCCATCACTAAGAAAGACGGCAAGACCGTCAAATCGGCGCAATCGCTCCGGGCGGGCGACCGGATAGAAACAGTCTTCGCGGAAGGGAAAATAGCCAGCATCGTGTCCTCCGGGGCGGAAAAAGGACAGGCAAACCGCGAATAAATACGCTTTTTTACCCCATGAAAACCCTATTGACAAGACAAATAGCGAACCTGAACGGTTTTTTTGCTTTCATTTTCAACGCAATCACTCCCCGCGGCAAGGCGGAAAGGGGACTGTTTATCATCCTGTTTGCCTTTTACGGTGTTTTCGGACTCACGTTGGCGCTGAATAGCAACCTGTTGGATGCGGCTACCGGAAATGCGGGCAGTTACCTCGGATACGACAATTTATATCACCTCAAGACGAGGGGCGGAGGTCTTCTGGACATCAGTCACCCTCTCCTAAACGCCTTTCATTTCGTCAAATACCTTGTCACGGCGCCTCTTTCGTGGATGGATGCGAAAGGCCCGGTGGTTTTTTTGGTCTTGTTGACAAATTTCCTGGTCACGTCCACGATGCTTGTCCTCTACAAGTATCTTCTGGAGGTTGTGTCGCTTACGGCGTTCAGAAGCTGGATGCTGACGCTCTTTTGCAGCGTATTTTTCACGACCATCGTCCTTTCATTTACCGTCGAGACCTATCCTGTCTCGTTTTTATTGCTGATGTTATCCCTTTACATGCTTTCGCTGGAGTACCGCCGGAGAAATAAATTCGGCGTTTGCACCGTTTTGCTGTTCGAATTTATCTGCGGAAGCGTCACAATCACAAATGCCGTAAAGCCATTGTCCGCCATCTTCTTAAGCCGCGAAAAGTTTTCCGGACGGTTGACGAAAGCGCTGAAGCTCTTCCTCCCGTTTGCCGGGTTGATCGCCGGAATATTCCTCTTTTACCTGCTGATTGACACGGTGAAAGGTCGCGATTCCGGCGGTCACACAAGCCTGTCGGCCGCGCTGGCTCTTTCGGACTACCTTTACTTTGACAAGGGCATCCTGAAAAATATTTTTATCGACTATTGGGGTAATTCTCTTTTAATAGCGGATTTATCTCCGCAAACGGTTTACGAAGAAACGGTTCTGCGTCCCGGAAATTACACCGGCTTTTTGCCGTATTTCCTGATTTTTCCGCTTTTAGTCCTCTTTGTTTTGTCATTCATCCTGAACCGTAAACAGGTATTGGTGAAATTAATCATTTTGTATGCCTCGGTTGACATACTGATTCATTTCGTTTTGAGATATGGATTAAACGAAGCTATTTTATTCGGGGGTCACTGGTTATTTCTGGTCCCCATCAGTTTGGGCTGGCTCTACCGGTGGATTTCGAAACGGAATGTTTCATCGCTCGTTCTGGATGTTTATATCATTTTTTGTACGGTTGCTTTCGCGTATAATAATGTCCGGGAAATTTATGTGTCTTTTATATTTTAGCGGCGCAAAATTCAACCCGTTCCGGGTTGTGTGGATAGGCGGGATTCCTCTGCCCCGGGTTGTCACCCGAGGTTACTCATATTCAACCCTCCGGGTTGTGCAGCGTGCATGCCCCTGCGTCGTGCGATTCATTACACCTTATATATAATATAGGTAAGAGAGGATGCGCCGCCGACTCCGCAAGAGCCGAATATGAGTAACCCCGGGCGAAAGCCCGGGGCAGAGCATGTGCCCCCCTACACCCGACCCCGCAGGGGTCGAATAACCACGTATATTATTCAACCCGTTCCGGGTTGTGTGGAGAGGCGGGGTTCCTCTGCCCCGGGTTGCCACCCGGGGTTACTCATATTCAACCCTGCGGGTTGTGCTGCCGCTTTTATATTTTGGGATGCTCCGGGAACGTGAGAAAAAAAATTGCCGTACGAAAAAAAGTATATATCTTTGCAATACGGAATAAATATGATTTTGCTATGAAAACAGCCAGTTATACGGAGTTGAAAAACAATCTCAAAAGTTACCTGAACGGAGTGATAGACAACAACGAACCGCTTATCATCCATCGTTCGGGGAACCAAAGCCTTGTTGTTATTCCTCTGGAAGAATACAACGCAATCAAGGAAACGGAATATCTCATGCATTCGCCCGCGATGATGCAACACTTGCAAAGTGCCGAAAATCATCTGAAAGAAGGAAAAGGAAGAGAATACTCGCTGGATGAACTCAAAGAAAAGATGGCATTGCGCTACCATTATACCCGGTAAAAGCGCTTGCCGGATTTTCCGCCAATAATCTTTACATTTAAAAAGCCGCTATCAGCCGGCTTTTTTTGTCCCCACCGCACACAGCCCGGCGACCACCAGCAGGGCATTCACCACCAGCAGTTCGTATCCCATTTGGTAATGAAGGGTTTGCTGCAACAGGACATTCATAAGATAACACAAAACAGGCGAAAGCACACAAATCAGCGGCACGGCGCGGTCGTTCGTTTTCCATTTAAAAAGAATACCGAAAGCAAATAAACCCAGCAACGGACCGTAGGTGTAAGAAGCAATCAGGTAAATAGCATCAATCACGCTGGTATTGTTGATCGCCCTGAAAAGCAACATGATACTGATAAAAGCCAGCGAGATTCCCAGGTGAACGCCCACCCGGATATTCTTAGCCTTAGCCTCCCGGTACTGTTTGATATTCAGCAGATCCACACAGACAGACGTCGTCAGCCCGGTCAGAGCGGAATCGGCGCTGGCGAAAGTGACGGCGATGATTCCAAGGGTGAAAAAGACGATCGCCGGAAGGTCGAAATAGCCGCCGGACACCAGCATCGGCAGTATATCGTCGCCCAAGGCAGGCAGGGGAATCGCGTGGACAGAAGCGTAACGGAGCAGCAAGATGCCCAAACACAGGAAAAGGAAATTAACCGGAACGAAAAACAGGCTGTACGTGCAAACGTTTTTCTGCGCTTCTTTCAAGTTCTTACAGGAAAGGTTTTTCTGCATCATTTCCTGATCAATTCCCGTCATGGCGATGGTCACGAAGCATCCGCTGATGAATTGTTTGAAGAAGTTCCGGCGCGAATGCCAGTCATCAAAAACAAACAGCCGGGAATGAGGGCTTTCCCTGATCGAAGTGATCATTCCCTGTAAATCCAGGTCCAGCCCCTTCGCCACTTGCCGGATAATAATCAGCAGCGCCGCCAGCAGGAAAAGCGTCTGCAACAAATCAGTCCAGACAATGGCACGCACGCCGCTTTTGTGGGTGTACAACCAGATCATCAGCAG
>JAIRSN010000086.1 GCA_031255425.1 Dysgonamonadaceae bacterium | reverse complement strand
CCGGGTTTTCAGAAATTCCAAGTAGCCGCCGGGGAACTTTACCTGATAGTACGATTCCAATTTGGATATGCGTTCCATGCTCGGCGCGGGGATTACAGACTCTGTTTTGAATTTTACATTTTGTGAGTCCGAGCCGCCGTTTGCGATGCTGCTATCGTCCGGCTTTTTTCTGAACAGTTTATCGAATATACCCATGATTCTCTTTCGCCCATTCATTGCAGACACGGGAGACCGCGCTGACATCATTAAAATCGCAAAACCTATTGCCCTTGTGATTTTGCGTAAGCGTCAATTTCCTCTGCCTTGGCCCACTTCTCCGGTTCAAGATATTCTTTGCCTATGCGTTTATAGATAAAGTAGTCCATCAATTCATAATCGGGAATGTCGCTTTGCGGCCAATTGGTATAACCAAATTCCGCGTTCATCTTACCCTGCGCGGTAAGGGTCATATAAAACGTATACCAAACAGCTTGGCCCGCGTCCGCGAAGCTCCTGCGCACATCTTGCGCCAAAACCAACAAATCCCACATCGCTTTCAAGTAATCACCTTGGTTGACATTATGTTCTTTCGGAAGGTTATGGGAGAGAAATAACTTATCCCCGGCCTCTGCGGATTTATAAAAAAAGTAGGCCACTCCGCCGCCTTCGTCGGTCGGTTCTATGCTCAAATAGAAAATGTCCCACTCAACAGGTATCAGAGCATTTACCCGCTCGGCGGCACGGCGGTAAAAATCGGACAGCGTGCTTTCGAGAGAAGCCGTTTCCGCTGTTTTTTCGGGAACGGACTTCGTCGATTGACCATCCTCAGCGTTGTGGTTCGCGACTTTACCATTGTCCGGCTTTTTGCCGAACAGTTTATCAAACAGGCCCATGATTATTCTCGCTATCTTAGCGCACCAAATTATACGACCGGTTCCCCTCATCGTCCGTGAAGAAAAACAGCGGCTCCCGTGTCGCTGACTTGAAGAAAGAGGGCAGGATGTCCGTGCTGATGTCATTCGATATTTTCAAGTTCAGCGTTTTTGCGATCTCGTTTCGCAAAGCATCGTAATCGGGCATATCATCGCCATAAGCGTCGGCAAACTGTTCCCTCCCCTCGACCTCGTATTTGAGAATATCGCGCGCAAGCGTCTCGGGCGCGTCCATGTACTTCCGCTCTGCGTAATTGTACCAACTGTAGGCGCAGTTTAATTCCAACTCAAAAACGTCGCGCAATGTTTCCGCAACGCGCCCGCACTCGCCTTCGGCTCCGACATAGCCTATGCTGCCATCCTCTAAAAATACGTATTCCCCGCCGCCGCCTTCTTTTCCAAACGCCATTCCCGGAATACTCAGTTTTACTTGAGCAAACGGCGGTTGAAGCGATGGATAAATGTCGATATTGCAAAGCGCGCCGACTTTTTCGGCCAAGGAGGCGTCCTTGCGGATGATCGCCAATATATCATCATTGCCTTTATTGTCTTTTTGTTTGCCAAGCAACTTATCGAACAGCCCCATTTTAGCCACCATCCTTTCCCGGAAACCGCGCTTTTTCGATTAGGAAGCTATTTCCAATATGCTGATTATAGCATATTGGCGCAGCCAAAACAACAAAAAGCGTGAGAATCGGCGCGAACCAGCGAACTTGGCGGGTTTTTCCACGGTTTTTTCAGGAAATTGGACAAAACCCCTTAACAACACATCTTTGAGAAGGAACGCGAAAGATATGCCCTGCTGTACAAAAACTCGAACGATGTCTTGAATTCGATCATCCGGCTTATTTTTGAAATGGGAACCAACGAGCTGTATGGCGAACTGGTTGACCATGGTCATATAAGTTTAAGAAGAATCAAAGAATTAGTGAATTTGCTGAAAGAAAACGGCATAGAGTTGCCGGACACGAAGAAATTCAGAAAATATTCGTTCAACTCATCTCACGGATGGGGCAAGCCGTTTGAATGGAAGGGCCTGTCGGAAGTATTCACGGGGATGTACGATTGACGGGCAACGCGTCCGGTCGGCACAGACTTCCGGTGACACTCCCATAAAGCCATTCCAATGCGGCATTTCGGCGAACAACTCGTCTACTTTATCCCATACTCCTTTAGGATACGAATCGTGAATATTCAAGTTATGATTGTGCGTTTCCATAGTCGTCCTTTCACAAGACCTCCATCCCGATAATATTCATATAACAAACAGGAGACAGGCTGCTCATCCCCGGTCTCTGTCCATTTACAAACTTGTTGCCCGTACTCCCCGCCCCAGTGTACATCATCCCCATCAAACTCAGCCCCGTAACTGTGTCATCGAACAGGTCTTTTATTGTTAAGATGTTGTCTTGCAGCCTATATAGCATTTTGCACCTCGATTTCGCGGTTATTCATATTCAAACGGTCGCTTAACAATTGCCTTTCCAAAGCGAAAACCCTCAATGCTTCCCAGTCAAAAAATCGTACAGCGGTTTTAGGTATAAGGCCCGCGTTTTGTACTTCTCATAATAAATATTCGCGCTGTGTATATCCATAATGCTGCCGCCGTGGTTGATTTGGTCATAGGCCTGCCACGCGAGTTCCTCGTTGTCCTTTGTGAACACTTCCCACTTTTCCTGTGAAGCGGAGACCCATCGCTTTTTGTCGTCATTCAATTCTTCTTCTATCAGTCGCAGGCAATCCTCCATCTCCGCTTTCCACATATCGCCGTAGTGCATTATTATGTTTACGCCTTCCTGCGTGTTGCCCGACCATTC
>JAIRSN010000013.1 GCA_031255425.1 Dysgonamonadaceae bacterium | reverse complement strand
ACAAGGAAAGCCGCTGAAATCAGCGGCTTTCGATATTCTACGGACTTCCGGTTGATCTTTTCCGGAGGAGCGAGTGAGCCGGTTACATATTCTCAATCATGTTCAGCATTTTTACGGTCGCCTTAATCGCCGCCGTCGTCTGGTCGACGTCGAGACCCCTTGTCTTGAAATCTTTTCCGTTGAAATGCCACGCGATGGTAGCCTGAACCAGGGCGTCGGTGCGCCCGCCCGCCGAAATGGAAACCGTATAATCCTTCAACACCGGCTTGGGTTTACCCAGATTGTTGTAGATTTTCCAGAGCGCCTTCGAAAAAGCATGGTACTGCCCGTCACCCGGCGCCGTCTGTTCGTATTCCGTTCCGTCGATTTCGATCCGCACGGTTGCCGTCGGACGAAGCCCGTGCGTCAGGGACAGGGAATAATTGACCACCTTAATCTTGCTTACCGTGTCCGTATGCAAGACATCCGAAATGATATACGGCAAATCGTCCTGCGTCACAATCTCTTTTTTGTCGCCCAGTTCAATGATGCGCTCCGTCACCTTTTTCATGGCGTCGTCGTCCAGTTCGATTCCCATAGCTTCCAGGTTCTTTTTGATATTGGACTTTCCGGAAGTCTTCCCCAACGCATATTCCCGCGCACGCCCAAACCGTTCGGGCAACAAATCGTTGTAATACAACTTGTTTTTATTATCGCCGTCGGCGTGAATACCGGCACACTGGGTAAAGACGTTTTCCCCGATAACCGGCTGGTTGTTCGGAATCCGGATGCCCGAATACGATTCGACAATCCGGCTTACGCGATTCAGATGGTCTTCCACCGTGTTGGTTTTCAGCTTCAACTGGTCGTGCAACATCGCGATGACGCTTGTCAAAGGCGCGTTGCCCGCCCGTTCGCCCAGCCCGTTGACCGTGGTGTGAATCCCCCGCACGCCGGCACGAATGGCGGCAAACACATTCCCGACCGCCAGATCGTAATCGTTGTGCGCATGGAAATCGAAATGAAGCCCTGGATATTTCTCCAGCATCTCCCGGCAAAACGCACCGGTACTGGCGGGATTCAGAATCCCCAGCGTGTCCGGAAGCATGAAGCGCCGGATATTCAGTTCTTTCAAATGGTCCATCAGGAAAAAGACGTAGTCTTTGGAATGGGACATTCCGTTCGACCAGTCTTCCAGGTAAACGTTGATCGCGATGTCCATCTCTTCCGCCTTCCGCAAGACAGCTTGGATGTCTTCCAGATGCTGTCCGGGCGTTTTCCGTAATTGTTCCGTACAATGCTTCAGGGAACCCTTGCAGAGCAGGTTCATCACCCGGCAACCGGCGTTCTTCACCCACGCCAGGGATTCCTCCCGGTCGACAAACCCCAAGACTTCGATCCGGTCTAAGTAATTGCGGGCAGCCGCCCAGCGGGAGATGCGTTTCGCCGTTTCAAACTCGCCGTTGGATATTTTCGCCGAAGCGATTTCCAGCCGGGGAATATTCAAATCGACAATCAGCAGGCGGGCAATGTGCAGTTTCTCGGAGGAGGCAAACGAAACGCCGGACGTCTGTTCGCCGTCGCGCAAGGTGGTGTCCAACAGTTCCACTTCGACATTCATAGCCCGCGCCTTTTTTCGTATTCCTCAATCTGCCCTTTCCGGTTCAGGAGGTAATCAATGTCGTCGAATCCTTTCAGGAAACATTCCTTCTTATAAGCGCTGATGGCAAACGATTCCGATTGCCCGGTGTGGTTGTTTGTAATCCGCTGGTTTTCCAGGTCGACGGTCAGCGTCATCGCCGGATTTTCGGTTACGCCGGCAAAAACGGCCGCCAGAAACGGCTCCGTGACAACGACCGGCAGCAGAAAATTGTTCATCGCATTGTTCCTGAAAATATCGGCGAAGAAACTCGACACTACCACCTTAAACCCGTAGCCGGCAATCGCCCACGCGGCATGTTCGCGGCTCGAACCGCTGCCGAAATTTTTTCCGGCAACCAGTATGCTTCCCCTGTAAAGCGGATTGTTCAGGACAAAAGACCCGACCGGACAGCCGTTTTCGCCGAATCGCCAGTCGCGAAAGAGGTGTTCGCCAAAACCCTCGCGGGAAGTCGCTTTCAGGAAACGCGCCGGAATAATCTGGTCGGTATCTACATTCTCTATGGGCAGCGGGACGATGGTGTCCGTTAATGTTATAAACTTTTCCATGTTATATATTTAGATAATTGAATGATTGAGTTGCAAAGTTACAAACGGGAGTCCGGCTTTTTACCCCCCTTTCTACGGGCGCATCCGCTGCACAGCCCGTAGAAATAGAGGTTGTAACCGACCGGCACGAACCGTTTCATTTTCCGGCTCCGGATGAATGATTTCAACTCGGAGTCTTTGTATTCCGTCACCTTATCGCAACCGATGCAGATGAGGTGATGATGCGATTCGTTGTTGTACGCCCTTTCGTAGAAAGAGATATTTTTCCCGAACTGATGCCGGATGACTAAGTTACACGCCAAGAGAAGTTGCATGGTATTGTAAAGCGTTGCCCGGCTGACCCGGAAAGGCTGCCGCGACATCGTCCCGTAAAGCGTATCCATACTGAAATGCCCGCGTTCGGTGTAGATAAGATCCAATATGGCATATCTCTCCGGCGTTTTCCGGAGCTTGTTCGCGATCAAGTATTCGGTGAATTTCTGCCGGACAACTTCTCTTGTTTTTTCTTCTTTATCCATGTAAAACCGGACGGAGGGTTACAGAACAGTCACCAGGTTCCGGTCGCCGAAGGCATTGTCTACCCTTGCCACATTGACCCAGAACTTGTTTTCTTTGATCCATTCGGCGGGGAAAGCCGCTTTTGCCCGCGAATAGGCATGGTTCCACTCGTCGCCGCAGACCTCATACTGCGGATGCGGCGCACGGATCAACACATTGTCGTCCTTATCGGCGGTTCCTTGGGCGATTTCGTCTATCTCGGCGCGAATGGTCGTCATGGCTTCGACGAAGCGGTCCAGCTCGGCGGGACTTTCGCTTTCGGTCGGTTCGATCATCAGGGTGCCGTGAACGGGAAACGAGAGCGTCGGCGCATGGAAACCAAAATCGATCAGCCGCTTGGCAATATCCGTTTCGTCTACGCCGGCATACGCCTTGATGTTTCTACATTCCAAAATCAGTTCGTGTCCCACGCGGCCTTTGTCGCCCCGGTAAACAATGCCGTAGATGCTGTCCAGGCGGGAAGCCAGGTAGTTTGCGTTCAGTATCGCGACCTTGGTCGCCAAGGTCAGTCCGGCTCCGCCCATCATACGGATGTATCCGTAGGTAATCGGCAGGATGCCCGCACTTCCGTAAGGCGAAGAAGCAACGGTATTCAAACCGGAATCGTCTTTTTCGGGATGCGCCGGCAAAAACGGAACCAGGTGTTCCCTTACGCAGATGGGTCCTTCGCCGGGACCGCCGCCGCCGTGGGGAATCGCAAACGTCTTGTGAAGATTCAGGTGACAGACATCGGCGCCGATAAAGCCCGGATTGGTCAGCCCGACCTGCGCATTCATATTCGCGCCGTCCATATAAACTTGCCCGCCGTTTTCGTGAATAATCCGGCACATTTCCACAATATTGGTTTCGAAGATGCCGTGGGTAGAGGGATACGTAATCATGAAAGCCGCCAGGTTGTCTTTGTGTTCCTCCGCTTTTGCCTGCAAATCGGCGATGTCCGTATTTCCGTTTTCATCAAACCGGATGGTTACGGTCCGGAACCCTGCCTGAACCGCGCTGGCGGGATTTGTCCCGTGCGCAGAAGCCGGGATAAGAACAATGTTCCGGTGTCCCTGCCCGTTGGCTTTCTGGTATTCGCGGATGGTCATCAGTCCGGCGTATTCGCCCGCGGCGCCCGAATTGGGCTGAAAACTTACGCCGGGCAAGCCGGTAATCGTTCCCAGGTAGGATTTCAGGTTTTCGATCAGCTCTTTGTAGCCTTCCGTCTGGTCTTCCGGCGCGTAGGGATGAATATTCCCGAAGCGGGGATCGTTCAGCGGCAACAGTTCGGAAGCCGCATTGAGTTTCATTGTACATGAACCCAACGAAATCATCGAATGGGTCAGGGAAAGATCCCGCACTTCCAATCGTTTGATATACCGCATCAGTTCCGTTTCGGTGTGATACGCATGGAAGACTTCCTGCGCCAGGTAAGGGGATGTTCTCCGGAAAGCGGCGTCGAAATACGTCTTCGCCGGGATATTCATATCCGGGTCGGCGTTGGAAGCATTGACGGCTTCGGAAAAGATATACAATAAGATGCCCGCATCTTCCGGCAGGGTTGTTTCGTCGATACTGATGCCGATTCCACCGTCTTCGAAATAGCGCAGGTTGACTTTACATTCCAGCGCCGTATCGATCAGCGTACGCATGGAAGCATTTGGCGCCGGATACACTTTCAGGGTATCGAAATAGTTCCTGTTTTCCTGTACATACCCCATCGCCGTGAGGGCGCCGGAAAGGAAGCCGGCAATGGAATGAATCCGGGCGGCAATCGCCTTCAGTCCTTCCGGCCCGTGGTAGACGGCGTAAAAAGACGACATGGTAGCCAGCAGCGCTTGTGCCGTACAAATATTGCTGGTTGCCTTTTCGCGTTTAATATGCTGTTCGCGCGTTTGCAGTGCCATCCGCAGGGCTTTTTTCCCGTAAGCATCTTTGGAAATACCGATGATGCGTCCCGGGATGTTCCGCTTGTACTCTTCCTTTGCAGCAAAGTAAGCCGCCGAAGGACCGCCGAAGAACAGCGGGATTCCGAACCGTTGGGAGGTTCCGAAGACAACATCGGCGCCCCATTCGCCCGGAGGAGTCAGCAGGCACAGGCTGAGCAGGTCGGCGGCGACTGCCACTTTGACGCCGGCGGCATTCGCCTTTTCCACAAACGCCCGGTAGTCTTCGATGCTTCCGTCCGAATTGGGGTACTGTATAATCGCGCCGAACTCTTTCCCGGTAAACGAACAGGTTCTGTAATCGCCTTTTCGCAAAACGATTCCCTGCGGCTGCGTCCGGGTATTCAGCACCGCCAGCGTGGAATCGAAAACCTTATTGTCCACAAACAGGACGTTGGCATTGTTTTTTATTTGTTCCCGGCTGCGGGTTTGGAAAAACATTCCGGCGGCTTCGGCGGCGGCGGTTGCCTCGTCCAACAAAGAACAGTTGGCAAGGGGAAGCCGGGTCAGGTCGCTGACCATCGTCTGGAAATTCAACAGCGCCTCCAGGCGTCCCTGCGAAATCTCCGCCTGGTAAGGCGTATAAGAGGTGTACCAGCAAGGATTTTCAAACACATTGCGCAAAATAACGGCGGGCGTACAAGTGTCGTACCAGCCGGCGCCGATATAGGAAGTGAAGACTTCGTTTTTAGAAGCGATTTCCGCAATGTGTTCCGAATATTCCCTTTCGGTCATTGCTTCCGGCAGGTCCAGCTCCTTTTTCAGGCGGATATTGCCGGGAATTGTTTCTTCTATCAAACGGTCCAGGCTCCCGGCGCCGATTTGCGCAACCATTGCCTGCATTTCTTTTTCATTCACACCGATATGGCGGGACACAAACTCACTGTTTTCCATTTTGTTTTGTTTCATAATTTAATAAGACATTCGTTTTAATTTGGAGGAAGAAAGAAACCGGTTAAAAAACTGTTTTTATCCTCGAAAGAGATACATATTATAATTTTTTTCTTCATTAATAAGCGATGCAGGCCCGTGACCCGGAAATATTTTCGTGTGGTCCGGCAGGGTCAGCAACTTCGTCCGGATGGAGGTGATTAATGTCCGGGCATCCCCACCCCACAAGTCGGTCCTGCCGATGCTGTGCCGGAAAAGGGCGTCGCCTGTAAACACGCTGTTGTCCTCCCGGCAATAAAAGGAGAGGCTGCCCGGGGAATGCCCCGGCGTCCAGATTGCCGTCAGGACGGTGTTGCCGAAAGAAATCCGGTCGCCGTCGCCGATAAAATGTCCGGCGGTCACCGGTTGGTAGTCGATGGATATTCCGAAAGACGGGGCTTGCAGTTCCAGTCCGGGCATGCCCGATTCGGCGGTATGGTATTCCGGTTTCAGTCCGTAAGTATCATAGACGAAGCGGTTTCCTAATATATGGTCGAAATGGAGGTGCGTATTCAGCAGGCGTTTCAGGTTCAGGTGATGCGCGCCGATATATTCTTTTATCTTTCCGGTTTCGGTTTGGGAGGATGCGCCGCAATCGATAAGGACGGCTTCTTTTGTTTCGTCGTAAATCAGGTATGTATTTACACAGAGCGGATTCAATTCAAATGTTTTAACTTGCATTGTTTTTTAATTTTTCTTTGCAAAGGTAGCAAAATTCTTCTATTATATATATGAAAAGGCGGCAGCGCCACTTTTGCCTTTCACATATATGTAATGAATAAGGGGAGAGGATGTTTTTATCTCTAATAAGAAGGGTGCACAGTCCCCAAAACCTCATTTCTACCTAATTTTAATAACAAAACAATCTCAGTAGCCAAGCAGATATAATATTATAACCTACCTCATTATCTCATTAGGCGGCTCAGCCGTTTTTGTATTTAAAAGATTTTCACTATTTTTGCGCGGTTTCTTTTAACAAAGCATAGAAACCGATTTTATAAATTTACATTTTTAATTAAAGAAAGCGTTAGCTTTTATTCTTGTATCAGAAATCTGAACAATTTCAACGTAAACAAGAATAAGTTAGTAAACGCTCACGTAGGAAGCGTGGGTGTAACTTATTTGTTTACGTGGGTAGTTCAGAACCTCTGATACGAATAAAGTTAGTAAGTCCCCCGCTTCGTTATTTTAAATCGCTTCTCTCCGGGACTCAGGAAGCCCAAATACAGCATGAAACATATAAAAAAGATATAATTCTTTCCGGCAAAGGTAAAGGCGACTTATTATTCATTGTTTAAAAATTTTTCATCTCTCATGTTTATATAAATTGGGGGTTGCCTTTACCGGAACCGGAATTACCCGTCCGAAATTAAATAAACATTATAAATAGTATTAACAACAATGGTTTTCTCTCCGGAGAAAGCCGCAATCAAAAATTTTATTAAGTATGAGATCGAAATTATTTTATTTAGTGCTGGCGCTGGTTATAACGAGCGCAACAAGTGTGAACGGACAAGTCCTTATCGGCGGAACGGAAAACGATAATCCTCACGCAGGGTCTATTCTGGACCTGGCGTCCGGAGGTCAAAACAATTTGGGCTTGTTGCTGCCGAATGTGGAATTAAATGACGACGCGAGCGAGTTTGTGCTGGTGCCGGATGGAACATCGGGTTTTGAAACTATAAAGCAAACGGCTACCGGCATGATTGTTTACAACATTGCAGCCGTCCAGGACGGACCGGGCGTTTATCTCTGGGACGGCGGCAAATGGACGTCGCTCAGTAAACCTTCGGGGACGCCGCTCGGCAACAATTGTCCAAAATTTATTATCGACGGCAGGGATAGCAACAAGTACTTTGTCGGTGATTTCGGCGATGCGGGTTGTTGGATGACACAGAACTTGCGTTACATACCAGACAGCGAAGACGGCTATACCGACTATTCCCACGGAATCTCTTCAGACAATCTTTCCGAGGAGAAGTATTATACGTTTCCGGGATCGACAGGTAACGAAGCATATCCAGGTGTGAATAATACTCTTGATGACATTCAAGCTGCTTGGGAAAGTTCAGAGGACCTCCGGAAGATGGGTGTATTTTATTATTGGGTGGAGGCTGTTAATGTGGGCGACGAAGACGGCGAATATCCAAATCCGGAAAATGTTAGACAGGGCGAGGGAGAAGTGACTGAAGGTCCGGCA
>JAIRSN010000155.1 GCA_031255425.1 Dysgonamonadaceae bacterium | reverse complement strand
GAGTAAAAACTCAGCGCGTAATCGCTGGCGCCCATCGGCATCCGGTTCAGCGTGAAATTTGCCTCCGAAGGACTGAACAGCTTGTTCAACACATCGGTACGGGTTTCTTCGGGAAGCGTTGCCAGCGCGTCCCAACCCATTTCGTTGAAGCAACCGCCGAAACCTTCGATTAACTGCAAACGCTCGCCGGTAATCATAATGTCCGCGGCTTCGCCTGCCGGGGCAGTTTCAAGGGTAATTCCGCCGCCCGGCTGCCATTGCTCGCCGGGCGTACTGTAAACCCACTCTACCTGTTGGGCGGACAAAGGGAGCAGGTAAAAGGAAGAAATCAAGAAAAACAGGGGGTGTTTCATGGGGATAGTATTTCGTTTATTTGTTGTAATTCCGCAGGGGTGAAATGCGTGTTTTCCAGGGCTTTCAGGTTGTCGCGCAACTGCGGCACCGAGCTTGTCCCGACAATGACGGACGTCACGTTCGGGTTGTTCAGCACCCAGGCAAGCGACATTTCCGCCAGCGACTGTGAACGCTTTTCCGCCAGTTCGTTCAGCCGGCGCACCTTTTCGAGTACGGCAGGCGTGAGATGTTCTTCGAGCAGGAAACCGCTGCCTTTCCGCACCCGCGAACCGGCGGGGATTCCGTGCAGGTAACGGTTGGTCAGCAAGCCCTGCGCCAGGGGCGAAAAAGCAATGTAGCCCACGCCCTTTTCCCGGTTCAGCGGAAACGTTTCCTGTTCGGGACTGCGCTCAAACAGGTTGTATTTCCCCTGGTAAAGAAGACAGCGGACGTTCTGGTTTTCGAGGTATTGGCAGGCTTGGCGCGCTTTCTCCCGCGGGTAGTTCGAAATGCCCACATACAAGGCCTTCCCTTGCCGGACCATGTCGATCAACGCCTGCATCGTTTCTTCCACCGGCGTGACGCCGTCGTAGCGGTGGCTGTAAAAAATGTCGAAATAGTCCAGCCCGGTACGGCGCAGGCTCTGGTCGAGGCTTGCCATCAGGTTCTTACGCGAAGAACCGTCGCCGTAAGGCCCGTTCCACATGCGATACCCGGCTTTCGACGCAACCAGTATTTCGTCGCGGTGCGCTTTCAGTTGCGCCGCGAATATTTTCCCGAAATTGATTTCTGCCGAACCGGGAGGCGGCCCGTAATTGTTTGCCAGGTCGAAGTGCGTGATTCCGTTGTCGAAAGCCGTGCAAATCATGCGGGTGGCTTCGTCGAAGCGGTCTGTGTCGCCGAAATTGTGCCAGAGTCCCAACGATATTTTCGGGAGTTGCAAACCACTGTTTCCACAAAAATTGTATTCCATCTTATTTATTTTTTTTGTTCAAATAACCATTTCCATACCTCCGGATCGGCGTACGCGGGCGACCAGGCACCGTGTCCGACACCCTTGTATTCGGTGTACCGCGGAGAAGCCGCCGTCCCCGCCTTTCCCTGTGCCTCCGTAATGGCACAGACCATTTCCCGCGAGCGTTCGGGGAGAACAGTCCGGTCTTCGTCGCCGTGAAACGCCCAGACCGGCGTGTTCACCAAGCGTCCGGCGTAAGCAGGGTCGCCGCCCCCGCAAACGGGAATGGCGGCAGCAAATTTCTCCGGAAAACGTTGCAACAGTTCCCAGGTAGCAAAGCCGCCCATCGACAAGCCGGTGATATACACGCGGTCTTTATCCACTTGCGGCAGGCGCAGGATACTGTCGAGTAACGAGATGACCTGTTGCAGGGGTGCTGCCGGCGTCTCCTTCATCGTGCTTGCGGCGGCGCCGAAAGGCGTGTCCACCCATACGCACGCCGCATTGTCCTCCGTATCCTCGCGCGAAGGACATTGCGGCGCAAGCACAAAACACGCCTCCGTTTCCCAAAACGGGACCGGGTGAAAGCGATAGAATTGGCGGCGGTTGTCTACGCCGCGTTCGCCCGCACCGTGTAGAAACAGCACCAAGGGATATTTTTTCTGCGGATCCGTCCCAGGGGGCGAGAGGAGGCGGTAGGGCAAGCCCTTGTGCGTACCGAACCGGAAACCGGCAAACGCTTTTTCCCATTCCTGCAACGGATATTCCGCGTAATCGGGGTTCCGGGGGTCGGGGGCAGGCTTTGTTTCGATTCTGTCGCCGCCGCGGTTGAACCTGCCGGTGTTTCCGCTTGCGTTCAGCAAGGCGGCATTGCCGGTGTAAATACCGTAGCGCCCGTTGTTTTGCGTCAGGTTGTGGTTGAGCTTCACCTTTCGGCAACCCTGCATCCAATGCTCGACGGCAATTCCGTCCCGGTCGTTGCCTTCCGCCAGGGAATGTTCGATCAGCAGGTCTTCGCTTTCCGCGCAACGAATGCCCGACAGTTTGTTCCTTGCCGCTTCGCAACCGGAAATCGAAATGTTTTTCCCCAGCAAAACAGCGATTCCGCAGCCAAAAGGCGAGGCATCGAAACGGCTGTGGCTGATTGTTACGTTTTCGACCTGCGAGAGATTCAGGTTGTGGTGCAAGCCCGCGCCCGGAACAACACTCGAACCGTTGTCACTGAAATCGCAATGCAGGATCCGGATATTCGACGCGCCCACCAGCAGAACGCCGTTCTGCGTAAAGTTTTGGACGGTCACATGCTCAAACAAAAGGTCCCGGATCGCGCCCCCTTTTTCCGAACGCAACACAACCCCCTCGCGGCTGGCGGCGCTCATATACGAACGTCCCCGGCGGTCGTGGTTCGGATCGTTGTTGGCAACCACGCTCACCGCCCCTTCGATCAGCAGGTCGCGGAGGGTGAAATTCGTCAGGCTGTCGTCGCCGCAGACCATCGTCTCCGCGTTTACGGAGGGCGCCAAAAACAGAATCGTCTCCTTTCCGTGCCCGGCAAGCGTCAGCCCGCTGTACACTTTCAGCGGGGCATGTAGCGTATGAACGCCCCGCGACAAGACAATCGTCCGGTCCCTGTTCCGGTCGATGATTTCCTGCAAATCCTCCTCCGGACGGACGAGGACCGCTCCGGCGGGGACGGCTTCCGACGGCTCCGGCAGGGCGCCCGTCCCGGTTGGCTTCAGATAATCGGCTTCGGGCAAAGCCGCCGGCGCCGGGCGGTCTGTTGCCGGATAGGTTCTTATTCCCGTCAGCGTGCCCACCGGGAACCGGGCGCGGGTTTGGGTGTCGATTACCTCTTTGGTAGAAAGAAGCTCCACGCCCCGCACATTGCTGTAATAATCGTAAATCGACTCGTACACATCCTTGTATTTTTCCATCCCGCGTTTCGACAGCACGCCGAAAACCGCCATATCCGTTCCGAGCATCATCCGGGCGGTTTGCTCAAAAGCATGCGCCAGGCGGTCGCCCGCCACGCTGTAAAAGTCGAGTCCCTGCGTCTGCGCCGTCTGGGCGGCTTTGGCAAATTCGCCGATGCCGAGCTGGACATGGTCCCAGTCGCGGGTCGCTTCCTGCGTCTGTCCGCCGGGGTAAATGTATTTGGTGATGCCGCCGTTGTTCGCGCCCCAGTAAAACCGGTCGACCGCGCGGTTGAAGATAGCGCGGTTTTCGGTATACACACCGATACACAGCATGGTGCTGATCATCGAAGCGTCCCAGTTGCCGTTTGCTTCCGTGAAGAAGTCCTCGATGGTGGGATACAGCACCGTCAGCACCATCCGTTCGAACTGTTCGCGGTCGGCTTCCTTCCAGTCCGGAAAGGAAAACCGGATGATTTCGGCGGCGTTAAGGAAATAATACCCGGACAAGCCCACGTTCAGTTTGGCGTTGTTGGCATCGAAGCTGCGCAGCTTGTACGACCAGGCGTTGAGAATCTCCACCGCCTTCCGTGCATATTTTTCGTCTTGGGTAATGTACCACAACGGTGCATTGTTGTACGCCATCTCCGCGCTTTGCGAAAATTCCCTGCCGCCCACGCTGTTCTCGCCGTAGGGTCCTTCGGAAACAAAGGAAAAGGCTTGCGGCACAAAACCGGACGGGGTTTTCTCTTTCAGTTTCTCGAACGCCGGCTTCCAGGGCTCCGCGCCTTCCCGCACCTTCTCCCGCATAAAGTCGAGGTCTGCCGCCGACTGCGCCATTCCGGGGCGGACAAACGGCTGGGACAGGAACACGGTTTGCCCGCCTGTTTTGGTCGGGCTGTGCGGACGTGTTTCGGGCGCCTCGCCGAAGCGGTAGTTCGGCGTGCTGCCCATCCGCAGGCGCAGCGTGCCGCCCTGCATAATCGCCTCGTGCCGGATGTACGAGAAATCATAGGCTTTGCCGTTGAGTTCCGCGCTTTGTATGTAGCTGTTTCCGGGTGAAAGGTTGATCGCTTCAACGGTAAACGTTTTTCCGTTTTCGAGGCGGACGGTTGCCTTGTCGAACAGCGGGCTGCCCAGAACGTATTGCCCCGAAGCGGTAAAGACCGGGTAAAACCCCAGCGAGGAGAAAATATACCACGCCGACATTTGCCCGCAGTCCTCGTTGCCGATGATGCCGTCCGGATCGTTTTTGTAAAAATGCGTCAGGATGTAGTTCACTAAGCGCGCGGTTTTCCACGGCTTTCCGAGATACGAATAGAGGTAAGCAATGTGGTGGCTCGGCTCGTTCCCGTGCGCAAGCTGCCCGATACAACCCGTCAGGTCTACCAGCACATCGGGGTCGTCGCCCGAATCGAGCGTCAGGAAGGTGTCTAAGCGGTCTTCGAAAGCGGTTTCGCCCCCCAACAAATCAATCAAGCCCTCCACATCCTGGGGCACCAGCCAGAGGTATTGCCAGGGATTGCCCTCGGCGTAATCGGTCGCCCAGGGTTTGACGGATTTGATGGGGTGGAACTTCGGGTTCCAGGAGCCGTCCGCCATTTTCCCGCGAAAGAAACCGGTGTGTGAGTCGTAATACAGCTTGTAGTTCTTGGCGCGTTCGGCAAAAGCATGGTAATCCGCCGTCTTCCCCAGCTTCTTTGCCAGCAGCGCAATGCTGGCGTTGCCGATGGCATATTCGAGCGCCATCGCCACCGGGCGGTTGGTCATCACGTCCGACGGAATGACCTGCCGTTCGCGGTCGAAATTCAAGCCGCGGAGGTCGCTCGTCGCAGTAGCTTTCAGGGCGTTGAACGCTCTTTCCGCATCAATCCCCCGGATGTTTTTGAGGCAGGCTTCGGCAACAATCTCGAAACTGCTGTTGCCCACCATCGTCCCCGTATCGTAGCCGCGCAGGTGCCAGACAGGTAAGGCGCCGGTCTGGTCGAAGATCGCCAGCATGGAGTTGACCATATCGGCGGTGCGTTTCTCCTCAATCAGCGTGTAGAGCGGATGCGCCGCGCGGTAGGTGTCCCAGGTCGAGAAGATGGTGTAGTTGTCGAACCCGGGGGAAGGGTAATTTTTCCAGTCCGAGCCGCGGTACTCGCCGTTCGCGTCGTTGAACAGCGAAGGATGAATCATGGCGTGGAACAGCGCCGTGTAAAAGATACGCTTGTGATCGTTGTTCTTCGTTTCCACTTCGATTTTGGACAGGGCATCGTTCCATTTCCCGTTTGCCTGCGCCGCTATTTCATTAAAATTCCATTGGGGAATTTCCGCCCGGATATTTTCCAGGGCATTATCGGCGCTTACCGGCGAAATGCCGACTTTCAGTTGAACGGTTTCCGGCGACGGAGCGAAGGAGAGAACCCCCTTCAGCGCTTTCCCGGTTGCCTTCTTGCCGGAGACGGTTTTCCCGCCGTCGGAAATCCGGAAGCCGGTGACCGGCACATTCAGGCGGATGGCAAAGAAAACCTGCTGCCGTTTCGCCCAGCCCTCCGAACAGCGGTAGCCCTTGATTGTATACGGGTCGACCAGTTCCAGTTGCGTACCGGTGGATTGGTCGTTGATTCCCTCCGCCAGGTCGATGATTACCCGCGCGTTTTCGCCCGGCGGGAAATGGTATTTATGGTAAGCGACACGCTCGGTCGCGGTCAATTCCACATCAATATTATAATCGTCGAGTTTGACGCGGTAGTAGCCCGGACGCGCCGTTTCGTTGCGGTGCGAAAACCGGGAAGCATACCCGCTGTAACGCTCCGTTTCGTTGCCCTTGTCCCATTTCACCTCGCCGCAGTACGGCATCAGCAGCACATCGCCCAGGTCGCCGATGCCGGTGCCGCTCAGGTGCAGTTGCGGGAAGCCGGTAATCACGCTGTCGCGGTAGTTGTAGCCCGAACACCAGTCCCATCCCTTGAAAAAGTTGGACGGACCCACCTGCACGGCGCCGAAAGGAACGCCGGCGCCCACAAAGACATGCCCGTGCCCGCCCGAACCGATAAAAGGATCAACCCAGTCGGTGAACCGGTTGGCTTTCGGGGGAAGGGCGGAAGATGGGGTCTGGACAACCGTCCGGATGCTGCCGTCGGGATTGTAATAGAGTTTGTCGAAGGTGACCGAGCGCAAGTTGCCTTGCCCCGAAACATCGCCCGTGTGGTAAAACAGGTAGCTTTGCCCCCGGAATTCCACCACCGAGCCGTGGCTGGTGTCGGAACTGACGCCGTCGAGCAGGATGCCGCGGTACGTCCACGGGCCGAGCGGCGAAGGACCGGTGGCATACCGCAGGCGGTTGTGCCGGGGCGTGTTGTCGGCATACGACAGGTAGTAGATGCCGCGGCGCTTATGCACCCACGCACCTTCGTGGAAATCCTCCAGCCCGGTCATGTCCTGCAAGGGACCGTCCGTTTCCATCATGTTGTCCTTCAGGCGGGCGGCTTTGCAGCGTCCGCCGCCCCCGTAGTAGAAATAGGCTTGCCCGTCGTCGTCCGTGAAGACGCAGGGGTCGATCATGGCGTGCGGGTCGCCTTCGAGCGCCAGGTAGCCCTGCACCGTGAAATCACGGTCGGGGAAGCGGCTGGTAGCGATGCCGGTTTTCCAGGTACGGTTCCAGTCCGTGCCGCTGGGGTGCGGGAAATAGAAATAGTAGGTTCCGTTCCTGTACGCACAGTCGGGCGCCCACATAAACCCGCCTTCGGGACGTCCCCAGGGTACCTGCGCGGATTCGAGGATTTGACCGTGATCCGTCCATTCCACCATATCGGCGGTGGAAAAGACATGGTATTGGTCCATCCGGTCGCAGCCCTTGGGCGGGAACACATCGTGCGAAGGATAGACGTAAAGCCTTCCGTCCGCCCAGACATGCGCCGAAGGGTCGGCGGTGTAGAGGTGCCGGACGATCTGCCCGTGAACCCTTGTCCAGGGACTGTTGAAAAGAAAGAGGGCAATAAATAAGAGAATCTGTTTCATGTTTTCATTTAATTTTTGACTTCAAAACTTCCTTGCAGGCGAATGTCTTCCGACGAAGCGCCGAGCATCACGGTAAAAGCGCCGGGTTCGGTGACGAACCGGTTGTCTTTGTCCCACAAACCCAGCTCCTGAGGCGTAAGCAGGAAGGTGAGGGTCTTTTCTTCGCCGGCTTCCAGGTGGACGCGCTCAAACCCGCGCAACACCCGGACGTAAGTGGTGACCGAACTGTACTCGTCGCGCAGGTAGAGTTGCACCACCTCGTCGCCCGCCGTCCCGCCGGTGTTCCGGACGGTGCAGGTGATTTGCTGGTTTCCCTGCACGCCAATCACCGGATGCGCGATGGTCAGGTTGCCGTATTCGAAGGTGGTGTAGCTCAATCCGTAGCCGAAGGGATACAGGGCGCCGTCTACCCGCACCTTCCCCTTCGAATCGCTTCCGGGTTTGAAGGGGAAGGCGAAGGGAATCTGCCCGACGGTCTTGGGGAAGGTCACCGCCAGTTTTCCCCCCGGATTATAATCGCCGAACAGGGTTTGCGCCAGCGCATCGCCCATACATTCGCCCGGAAACCAGGCATAAAGGATGGCGGGAACAAACCGTTGCGCCCAGTTCAGCGTCACCGCCCGCCCGTCGACCATCACCAGCACCAGGGGTTTCCCGGTGGCGGCAACGGCTTCGAGCAGTTGCTGCTGGCGCCCGCACAGGTTGAGGCTGGTGCGGGAGTATTCTTCACGCACAGTCTGTTCGTTTCCCCCCAGCACCAGCACGACGGCTTCGGCGTCCTTCGCCACAGCGACGGCTTCGTCCAGCAAGCGCTGTTCGTCCCGGTCTAAGGGCACGGTGTACAGTTCGCTTTCGGGGAAATACCGGTCGATGATTTCGCAGCCCTTGGCATAAGTCACTTCGGCTTCGGGCAGGTAGGCTTGGATGCCCCGGTAAACCGTTTGTACCGGCGCGTTCGCCGGACCGTACCGGCAGATCAGGTCTTCGCGTTCATCGGCATTGGGACCGATGACGGCGATTTTCTTCAGTGATTTGGAAAGCGGCAACAGCCTGTTCTCGTTTTTCAGCAAGACCAGCGATTGCAGTGCCGCCTTCAGCGAAACCGCCCGGTGCGCTTCACTGTGTACCGTCTGCTCCACGCTCCGGACATCGCCCCGGTAGGGCTGGTCGAACAAGCCCAGCCGGAATTTGACCCGCAACACGTCGGCAACGCGGCTGTTGAGGGTGGCTTCCGAAACCTTCCCCTGTTCCAGGGCGCGGCGCAGGGGGAGGATAAAGTTTTCGGGCGGGGAAAAGTTGGTGCGCACATTCAATCCGGCGTTGATTACCTGCGCAGCAACGTCTTCCGGCGTCGATTGCACCCGGTGTTTGTTCATCAGGAATTCCACCGCCTCGCTGTCGGACACCACATAACCTTTGAAGCCGTATTCCTGCCGGAGAATCCGGGTCAGGAACCGGTAGCTGCCGGTGACGGGCTCCCCGTCGTAATCGTTGTACGAACTCATCACGCCCAAGGCTCCCGCTTCCTGAAAGGCTTTGCGGAAAGGTTCGAGGTAAAGCGTGCGCATCTCGCGTGGCGCCACGTGCGGGTCGGTGCGCGTGCCCTCGTCGCGTCCGCCGACCGGGATGCTGTATACCGCAAAATGCTTGGGCGTAGCCACCAAACCGTTCTCCTGCAAGCCGAGAATCATTTGCTTCCCCAGTTCGCCCACTAAGTAAGGGTCTTCGCCGTAGGATTCGACCACCCGTCCCCAGCGCGGGTCCTGGGCGATGTCGAGAATGGGTGCATAGATATTGGTGTAGCCCAGCGTCCGGGCTTCCACCGCCGTTACCTGCGCGATTTCGCGGATCAGGGCGCGGTTCCAGGTGGCGCCCTGTCCGCATTGCGCGGGAAACATCGTGGCACGGTCGGAACACAAGCCCCGGATGCCCTCGTTGGTGAAATCGACCGGAATGCCGAGCCGCGTATGCTCCACGAACCAGCGTTGAATGGCTTGCCTGTTTTCGATGCCCCTGCCGTAGGGGAAGGAAAGTGCGGAGCCGAAGCTACCCAAGCCGTTTGCCTGCTCGTCGATATTGGCAATGCCGTCGCGCCAGATTTCATGCTCCCAGCCGGCGGTTGGCTGCGGGTCTTTCAACACCCGCCCCGAGCCGTACAGGGTGGCAAGCTGGCAGGTCTTTTCCTCCGTCGTCATTTGCGACAGCAGGTCGGCTACGCGGGCGTCGATGCCGGCGCCGGGATTTTCATACACATCTTCGACGCCGTTTTTATTCAAATCAATCCAACCTTTTTGATAGATAGACTGTGCCTGTACGGTGCCGGGCAATAAAAGGAACAGGAGGCAATACGGTAATTTCATGGGTTTGTGTTTTATATTTATACTGATTAAAATTTGATTTTCAGTTGTTTCATCCGCAGCAGGGCTTCCACAAAATAGTAGTCGGCATAGGTGAGCGGCACATCGATTTCCGACCGGTGGGGGAAATGCCCCACGCTGTGGCGAAGGATAAAATGCGCGTTGGACGCCGCCGTTGCCAGGTATGCGGGGGAAGCCAGCGTCGCCACCTGCGTCTTCGCCGCCTCCCGGTACGTTTCCGCCAGCGGCTCTTCGGCAAACGTGCTGAGTTCGAGCAAAGCAGAGGCGATGATGGCGCCCGCCGACGCATCGCGCAGCGGCTCCTTCCCATCGCATCCGGGCGCGTCGAAATCCCAGTACGGAATCTTGTCGGCAGGCAGGCGGGGATGACCGAGGATGAACCGGGCGATTTTCATCGCCTGCGCCCGGTATTCGGGCTTCCGCGTTTCCCGGAACATCATCGTGTAGCCATACAGCGCCCAAGCCTGTCCGCGCGCCCAAGCCGAGCCATCGGCATAGCCCTGGTGCGTCTGCCGGCGGTAAGCGCCGTCTTCCGGCACCCCGTAGTCCACCACGTGGCAGGAGCTGCCGTCGGGGCGGAAATGGTATTTCAGCGTGGTGTCGGCATGGGAAAGGGCGATCGTCCGGAACGACGGGTCGCCCGACAGCCGGGAGGCTTCGCACAGCAGTTCGAGGTTCATCATATTGTCGATAATCACCGGGAAATGCCACTGCGGATGGTCCCAGGAGCGGATCACGCCCCGCACCGGGTCGAAGCGCGTAGCAAGCGAGCGGGCGGCGTTCACCACAGCCGCCCGGTATTCCGGACAGCCGGTCAGCCGGTACGCGTTGCCGTAGGAGCAACCCACCATAAAGCCGACGTCGTGATTATCGGTGGTGTATTGTTGGCGTTCCACGCGCCGGGTCAGGTCTTCGGCGGCAGCTTTCAGCCGGTCGTCCCGGGTGTATTCGTAGAGATACCACAGGGTTCCCGCCGTAAAACCGCTGCACCAGTAGTCATCGCCGGAGGTGACCAGGTTTCCTTCCGCATCGGCGGAACGCGGCAACCGTCCCTCCTGATTCCGTACCGATTGGTAGAGCGCTTCCGTTTGTTTGGCGGAAAACCGGAGCGTCCGGTCGGTATTGCCTGTTTCGCACGCGGAACAAAACAGGGTAATCAAAACCAGCAGACCTGCCGCCGCTTTTGTTTTTGCGGCGGCGTTTTTCATTATATATGGAAAACGTCCCGAAGAAGTTTTTATGCTTTCCACTGTATGTGGAAAACGTCCCGAAGAAGTTTTTACGCTTTCCACTGTATGTGGCAAACGTCCCGGAGAAGTTTTTACGCTTTCCACTGTATATGGAAAACGTCCCGGAGAAATTTTCAACTTATATATTAAAGATAAAATTCGATTCATTATAAAGATACTTACTGTCTTAACGGTTGCGACGTGCCGAAATTGCCCTTGCCGTGCAACATTTCGGAAGCCTTGCCCGCCAGCCACAAATAATGGTCGGAACCCTTGTCGTCGTCGTAGCCGATAAACGAAGCATCGCCGTTCAAAGGCAACCGGCCGGTCGTTTCACACTTGAAGATGCAAGTGCCCTCGTCCAACTCGTCGAACATCGCCACATAAAGCATCTGATTCTTTGGCTTTTCTTTGTTAAACACCTGTTTCGCCGCCACCACCTGCCGCCAGAAAAAGTCGCCGCCCTCGCGAGGGTAGGCATCCAGCCGGTTGTTGGCATCATCGCCGCCCTTCATATTGTGCCAACTGAAACCGGGCATCACCGCCGGCACATAATCCAGCCCGTTAGCCTTGCACCATTGCAGGTCGGCAGTCATGGTCCGGGTGATTATATCGGCGGCATTGTCGTTCCGGTAGCGTCCCACGCTCCAGGGCATAATCAGATCCACCCATTGGCGGAGCGATTCGTGGAACCGGTCGTCCTGCACACAGTCGCCGTCGAGGGTGCGCCAATGGTAGGGAACGCCCAGCAGGATGCTGCACTTTTTCTGTTTCGCACCACGCACATTCTCGCAGATCCGGTCGAAAATCGCCGGATCGAAACTGCGGTGGGTAAAGCCATAGCCCCAGAGCGAGAAAACCGGTTTGCCGTTGTGCCGGAGGAAGGTCGGGTTTTCGGCGGGATCGTAGAGTTTGTACTTCTCCACCAACTCGTTCCAGTCGGAAGTGATACGCTCGTAATCCTGTTCGCTGCCCGCGCTGCCGTCGTACATAATTGCCACGGCACGGTCGTACTTCTTAGCAGCTTTCAGGCAATGTTCCAGCACCATGTTCACGCGGTTTTTCGCGTTTCCGCCGGTGGTTTGCGACACAAAACGCTGCACAAACACCCCGTCGATGCCGTATTCCTTCATCCATTTGAAATGCAGGTCGACCGTCGAATAGTCCGCGCTGCTGAACAGGTAGGCAGGCGAACCGTCGGCATACCGGAAGTTGGGCGCGGCGTATTTTTTCTCGTATTCAGACATGTCCGGCCAAAAGTCGGAGTTGATAAAGCCGGGTTTCAGGTTGCCGTCGTGCGGGTAATGCACCCAGCCCATGCCGGCAGGATCGCCCGCACAGGAAAACCAGCCCTGGTAGCCGCACATCACCAATTGATTATAGGACGTATAGAGGCAGCCCGTTTCGTCGTAGACCACTTCGTCCGGGTTTACCGGGCCGGGTTCCGCCGGCTCATCGACGGGCGGCGCGGCGGGAGGAGCCGCGGGGTCGTCTCCCCCGCAACTCCCTAAGAAACATACGCAACACAAGGTTGCCCATAGCAGGTACTTCTTCATCTTACGGAACCATTACTTTCTGTGAATACAACCTGCCGCCGGCGGTGATGCGGGCAATGTAAACGCCCGGCTTGCCTGCCGGAACGGAGACGGCGTTGCCGGACGCACGGGCAACAACCCTGCCGCCCAGGTCGATGAGTTCCACCCGGCTGACCGGTTGCTCCGACGTCAGCACGAATTGGTCGCCCTCCCGGTACACGCCCACCCGGTTCGAGGCGGCTGCCACTGCCGGGATACCGACGGGCATGCCCACGCCTTCCATCGCGCCCACGCTACACTTGCCATCGGCAAACGAACGGGTGCGCCCCAGCTGGTCGGTCGAAATGCCGAGCGCTTGCAGGAAAGAAGCATCGCCGTAAGTCAGCGCGGCAGAACCTGCCGTCAGCGGATAGACATTGTAGTCGACGTTCAGCGCGTCGATGCCCGACAGGATTTCCGCCCGGTTGAACGGGGTCCGGGTCATGTAGTTCCAATACAGGGTTCCGGTGTAACAGTCGGCGGGGATTTCCCCCTGGATATTCGCGTCTTTCACAAACACATTCCCGATAAACGAATGGCTGATGGTCAGCTTGTCTGCCGTCGGGCTGTACAGGAACACCAGGTCTTCGGCAGTTCCGCCCGAATTGATGGCGTTGCCTTCCACAATCGAATTGAGGATGTTGATCACCGGCTTGTCGGCTTCAGAAGTTTTGTCCTGCACCATAATGCCGGCGCTGCTGCCGCTGCCGTTGGATTGCCCGATATTGTCCACAATCGTGCAGTTCACAATATTGTAGACATTCGATTCCTTCGGTCCGTAGATGTAAATCACCCCGCCGGTGGAAGCGTTCACATTGCCCGAAAACGTAGAGTTGAGAATGTTGATCTTCAGGTTTTCGCTCGGATGGCGGAAAAACAGCACACTGCCGCTGGCGCCGCCCTGGGTCGATTTGTTGCCGATAAAGGAGCAAGCCTCGAAACGGAGTTCCACATCCGGGTTTTGCGTGTCCTGGATGTAAAACACGCCGCCCTTGGGCGCCACGTTGTTGATAAACAGGCAACGTTTGAAGGATACGCCCAGCGTTTTTTCCACTTCGATAGCGCCTCCGCGCGCCGGGTCGGCACCGGTGGTGGCAGATTCGCAGTGGTCGAACACCACGTCCTCGGCGGTCAGCGTCCCGCCGTTTACAAACACGCCGCCGCTGCGGTTACTGCCTACGCCGTCTTTCAGCGTCAGGTTTTTCAGGTTCAACACCCCGTTGTTGTTGACGGTGAAAAAACGTCCCGTCGCCGAGTTGAAATTAATCAGGTCCAGCCAGGTGCCGACAAACCCGTCGGTCGCCCGGTTGCTTCCCACAATGTTCACCGTCTTGGCGATGGGAAAACCGGAACGGTTGGCATCGCCGTCGGACAGCGGGTTGGCATCGTCGATACAGGTGATAATCCAGCCGGAAACATGAATCGTTCCGCCGTCGTCGAGCAGCGAAAGGGCTTTGCCCACTGTGGCAACCGGAGCCGCCGCCGAAAACCCGTCGTTATTGTCGTTTCCCGTGGCGGAAACATACACCTCATTGGCAGCCGCCCCGAAGGACCCGCCGGATAAAAACAGCGCGATAAGCGCTTTTTGAAAGAATTTGTTTTTCATATTAAATAAATTTTATTTGGAAGTTTTTTTTCTGTAAATGCCGTAAGATACGCCCAAGCCCAGCACAAGCGCGAATGGCAATGCGCCGGCGGGACTGTCGTCTATTCTTCTGGGAGTCACGGTAGGACCGTCCTCGCCGTCGCCGAAAGTCGGCACACCGCTTGCCGCCGCGTAGTCGCGTTGCAACCATTGCCCGGTATGCTCTTTCAGGTTGATCCTTCCGGCGGCAGCCGCCGGTGCGGTAAGGCAGAGGATAAGGACTGATAATACAATTGTCTTTTTCATATTGTTTTATTTCTTTATTTCTTTTGGATTGAAAACAGGGTTACCGGATGATTTTGCAAACGCTCGTCCGTCCCGATGCATGCCTTTGTTTCACCAGGTAGAGGGCGCCTTTGGTGCCGGCGTCCACACGCACGCCCTGCAAATTGTAATATTCCGACGAAACGACCGCGTCGTCTTCCTCCATCACCGTCACAGCACCCGTGCCGTCGCCGGCGGCAACGCGGATGCTCATCGGCGAAAACGCCCGCTCGACGGTCATCACGGCTTCGAAGGGAGCGATACTGCCTTCGGTTACTTTGACGTAAGCCGATTCGCCGCCGTCGCCGGTGGTTTGCAGCCGGTAAACGGTTTTATTTCCTTCAAGAAGACCGGCAACCGGCAAAGGCGCCAGGGTCGGGTTCGCCTGCAAGCGGTAGGTGGCGTCGAACAGGAGCGTACCCGCCGTCACGGGCGCCGGAAGTGCGGCGGCGTAGGCGATCACCGTCGAGGCGGAATATCCATCGGGCAACTGCACGATGTAGCCTTTGTCCGCGGCGATGGTTTCCGCATCCGCAAAAACATACTCCCCGTCGCTAAGTTCGTAGGATTTAACGGCGATATTCGCCCGGTCGCCAAAAACCAGGTTCGCGTCAAACTCCTCGCTGTACACCTCGGAAACAGCAAACGGAAAGCCCACGGAATACCAGGTACGGTCGTCCATCAGCGTTTTCACCCGGATGGAGTCGGCGGTCAGCGCGAAGCCGCCCAGGTCGACACCGGCGCCCGGTTCGAGGAGCAGGTTCGCCACCGTTGCCGCTGCCGGCAACCGGGGATAGCTGCCGCCTTCGCCGGGGACCGTCACCTTGTGACGCGCCGCCGGCACACCGCCCGACCAGTTATCCGCGTTTGCCCAGTCGTCGTCAACGCCGTTGCCTGTCCACTTGGTAAGTAAGTAAGGTAGCTCAACGGCGCCGGCATCGCATTTGCCTTCCACAAACCGGCGGGTGGTGCCGAGCTGGTCGTAGTGAATGTCCAACGCGGTCAGGTACTGCGCATCGCCGTAGTTGACGGCAAGGGAGTTTGCTTGGGGTGTGAAGCTGAGGGTGGCTTCGTCAAGTTCGTCGAAAAGCGTTCCGACCGTGTAGTCGGCAGGCTTGGTGTAGGGGGCGGTGCCGCCGCCGTATCCTTCGGCTTCAACATTGCGCCACAACGGAGTCCCGATCAACGAATTTTTTATGTCGAATACGGCGATGGTTTTTCCATTTGGTGTTTCGTTATCGGATTCTGTCGGTTTAATTTGACTGAACCGTACATCACTCATATTCTGTCCGGTTGTGCCCTCAATCACACTGTTATAGATATTCATCGTTACGCTGTTTTGCTCCAAGCAGG
>JAIRSN010000145.1 GCA_031255425.1 Dysgonamonadaceae bacterium | reverse complement strand
ACGACGCGGAGATGCAACAGATTGAGTTTGGCATCGAGCCGGATATATTCGTCGGCCTATCCGACCGGGACGCCCAAAACAACAAGGATACGCTGATCGAAACCGCCCGCCGGCTGCTTTCCTTATCTTCCTATTAAGGGAAAACAAAATATATATGGGTCTATTTTGGGGAAATACCAACTTTTCAGTTAACCCCTCAGTGTCTCCCAAAAAGTAAAAGCGGCTGCGCCGCTCTTCTCCCGGAAAGCGCCGGGAGAAGCCGTTCCGTCTTCAGGAGTTCACATGTACGGTTAATTGAGGGAAAGGAATACCGATGCCCTGGTCGGCGAACGTTTTGTATATCTGTTCGTTGATGTGGTAATAAACGTCCCAGTAGTCGGGGCGGTTCACCCAGGCGCGGATTTGAACGTCTACCGAACTTTCGTTCAGCGTTTTCAGGACGATCAGGGGAGCGGGATCGGTCAGGATCCGTTGGTCGGCGTTCAGCAGGCTGCGGACAACGCCTTTTACCCGGTCGAAATCGGTGCCGTAGTCGACGCCGACAACCCATTCGACTCTCCGCGTGTTCTGGTTGTTGAAGTTGACGATGATGTTGGAACTCAGCCCACCGTTGGGAATAAACACCGTGCGGTTGTCCGACGTAATAATGACGGTGTTGAATATCTGGATGTCTTTTACCGTCCCTTCCTGCCCTTGCGCCTGGATGTAATCGCCTACCTCATAGGGCCGGAAAAGCAAAATCATCACCCCGCCGGAAAAGTTTTGAAGCGTTCCGCTCAACGCCATCCCCAAGGCTACCCCTACGGATGCCAACAGGGCGACGAACGAACTGTTGTTGATCCCTAAAATATTGACAATCATAATCAACAGCGCGGCGGTCAGGATGATGTTGATCAGGCTTTTCAGGAAAGAGGCGACCGAGGGATCGATCCGTTTGCCGCTCATCAGTTTGCCCACGCCGAAGTTGATGTATTTGATGATTTTTCGTCCTACAATGTAAATAACTAAACAGATGACCACGTTCTTCCCCAAGTGGAACGCTTCGTAAAGCAGGGAATCAATCAGTTCGGGCCACGAAATCAGTTTAAAATCAATGTCTTTTAATGGTGTCATTTGTATATAATTAAAAATGTTACTATCTTTGAGTCTGCAAAAATAATATATAATGCTTAAGAGAATAGAATATTTTGTGTTTTTTTTTGCGACTCTCCCTTTTTTTGTTGCAACGGTTCGGGGACAATCCACCGAAGACGCCCGGAAACTTTATTCGGAAGGGAAATATGCCGAAGCCTTGCCGGTGTTTGAAAAATTAGTCAAATCTTCCCCCAAAAACGCTTCCTATAATCAATGGTACGGCAACTGCCTGCTTGAAACGGGAAATCCCGGACAGGCGGAACCCTTCCTGCAAGCGGCGGCATCCAAAAAAGTGATGGAAGCCTATGCCTCGCTGGGCAAAATGTATTATTTGCAGTACCAATTCGAGGCTTCGGCGCAGGCGTACGCCCGCTATTCGGAAGCCTTATCGAAAGAAAAACGGGCGGCGGAAGCGGCAACCGCCGACTCCCTGCGCCAGCGGTCCGAACGGGCGGCGCGCATGCTCTCCCATTGCGAAGATATTCAACTGATAGACAGCGTGACGGTGGATAAAAACGCCTTCCTGGACGCCTATCATTTCAGCAACGAATGTGGCTCACTGGAAACCGACGGCAGCCGGATTGTTTACAATAATCCCTTGAAAAACAAACGTTATTTTGCAGAAAAAACGGAAGGCGGACCGTACCGCATTTACTCCGAAATCAAATTGCAGGACCAATGGAGCGACCGGAAGGAACTCGCCTTCACTTCCGCGCCTTCCGCCGGCGACCGCTATCCTTTTGTGTTGCAAGACGGGCTGACCCTGTACTTTGCCTCCGCGGGCGGTTCGTCCATCGGAGGATACGACCTGTACGTCACCCGTTACAACCTGAACAACGACACCTACCTGGCGCCGAACCAATTAGGGATGCCTTTCAATTCCATTGCCAACGACTATATGCTGGTGTTGGACGAGATCAACCGCATCGGCTATTTTGCCACCGACCGGTTCCAACCCGAAAACCAAGTGGTGGTCTACACGTTTATTCCCAATGAAGAAATCCTTCCTTTAAACACGGATCAACCGGGCGAATGGGCGGCGCGGGCGAAGATTACCTCCCTCCGCGACACCTGGAAACCGGGCGTCGATTATGCCGCTTACCTGGCGCAGGTCAAAGACCAGGTGTTGAAAGAAAAGGTAAAAGCCACGCGCGATTTCACGTTTGTCATCAACGACCGCCTCATTTATTACACCTTAAATGATTTCCGGAACGATGCCGCCAAACAAGCGTTTGCCAAGGCAAGCGAACTGAAACGGGAGATCGACCAACTGGAGGAAGAATTGGACCGCCTGCGCCGGGAATATGCCGGTCCGGGCAAAAAACAAAGGTCTGTCATCTTATCCAAAGAAGAACGGCTGGACGACCTGCTCGCCCGCTACGGTCAACTGGCGGTGGCGGCGCGCAACCTCGAAATAAAATTTATAACGCGAAACTCATAATTTACAATTAGACGGATATGGACTTATTGATTGTTATTGTTCTTTGTTTATTGGGGATCCTGTTGCTGTTGATCGAGATCTTCCTGATCCCCGGGATAACGGTTGCCGCGGTCGCCGGCGCCCTTTTTTCCATCGGCGGCATTTATTATGCGTTCAGTCACCTGGGCGTCGTGGCGGGCGTTGCCACCGTTGCGTCCACCGTGCTGGTGATCGGCATCGCGGTGGTTTACCTTATCAAATCCAAGGCGCTGGATACGATCGCCTTGAAGACGGACAGCGATTCGACGGTCGCCCCCAGGGAACTCCTTCCCATTGCCAAGGGCGATACGGGCGTCAGCCTTTCCCGCCTGAACCCGATGGGGAAAGTGAAGGTCAACCAGATCGTTACGGAAGGAAAATCGCTGGGCGGTTTCATCGACGAAAATACGGAGATAGAAGTGGTGAAAGTCACCCCCACCCAGTTGATTGTGAAAACGAAATAATTTAATTTTAATACTAATTTATACTAATTTTATGGAAGCAGGAGCATTTATTTGGATTGTTTTTATTGTGGCGGCAATTATTTTGCTGTCGATCTTTTTTTACTATGTACCCTTTGTATTGTGGATTACGGCGAAAGCGTCGGGCGTGAACATCTCTTTGTTGCAACTCTTTCTGATGCGGCTCCGGAAAGTGCCGCCTCCCGTCATCGTCAATGCGATGATCGAAGCGCACAAAGCCGGGTTGAAAAACATTACACGTGATCAGTTGGAAGCCCATTACTTAGCAGGAGGGCATGTCGAACGGGTGGTACACGCCTTGGTATCCGCCGAAAAAGCGAACATTGATTTGACCTTTCAAATGGCAACCGCGATCGACCTGGCGGGCAGGGATGTATTCCAAGCCGTCCAGATGTCGGTGAACCCGAAAGTCATCGATACACCGCCCATTGCCGCCGTCGCCAAAAACGGGATTCAGTTGTTGGTGAAAGCGCGGATCACCGTTCGCGCCAACATCAAGCAGTTGGTCGGCGGCGCCGGGGAAGAAACCGTCATCGCCCGTGTGGGAGAAGGCATTATCTCGTCTATCGGTACGGCGGAAACGCACAAAGAGGTACTGGAAAACCCGGACAGCATTTCCAAAGTGGTTTTGAAAAAAGGCTTGGATGCCGGAACCGCCTTCGAAATCTTGTCGATCGATATTGCAGACATTGATATAGGGAAAAACATCGGCGCCGAATTGCAAATGGACCAGGCACAAGCCGATAAAAACATCGCACAGGCGAAAGCCGAAGAACGCCGCGCCATGGCGGTGGCTTCCGAACAGGAAATGAAGGCGAAAGCACAGGAAGCGCGGGCGAAAGTGATAGAAGCGGAAGCGGAAGTGCCGAAAGCAATGGCAGAAGCCTTCCGGTCCGGCAATCTGGGCATTATGGATTATTATAAAATGAAAAATATCCAGGCTGATACGGAGATGCGCGAGACCATCGCAAAACCGGCGAAATCTTCGCCTAAACCCTTAAAAGAATAGCCGCTATGCGCATTATTCCTCCCGATCAACTCCCTATAAATGAAGATGGATCTATTTTCCATCTTCATTTACTCCCGGAACAGTTGGCAGACAGAGTCATCCTGATGGGCGATCCCGCGCGCGTGCCGGTGGTGGCGGCTTATTTCGATTCGATTGAGTTTGACGGGCAAAGCCGCGAGTTCCGCACCATCACCGGAACCTATAAAGGGAAGCGGATGACTGCTCTATCGCACGGTATCGGCTGTGATAACCTGGATATTGTGATGACCGAGTTGGATGCATTGGCGAATATCGACCTGAAAACGCGGACGGTAAAAAAAGAGTTCCGTCCCCTGACGATGGTCCGGATCGGAACATCCGGCGGTTTGCAGCCTTTCGCTCCGGTCGGTTCGTATGTTGTTTCGACCGTTTCGATGGGGATGGACGGCTTGCTCTTCTTTTATGAAGGCGGAGAAGCGCTGAACGATTCCGGATTGGCGGGGGAATTTATCCGGCATACCCGGTGGAACAAGTCCCTGGCAAAGCCGTATTTTGTACACGCCGACCCAGCCTTGGCGGAACAGGTCGGCTTCGATATGGTGAACGGCATTACCCTGTCTGCCAGCGGATTTTACGGACCGCAAGGGCGCCACGTCCGCTTGGGATTGAGCCGCCCCGAACAAAATGCCCGCCTGGAATCCTTTGCGTACGCAGGCCTGAAAATCTGCAACTATGAAATGGAAAGCGCGGCGCTTGCCGGGTTAGCCCGTTTGATGGGGCACAAAGCCCTGACGGTCTGCCTGATCATAGCGGGACGGTATTCCGGCGACATGAACACCAATTACAAAGGTTCGTTCGACGGATTGATTACAAAAGTATTAGAGAGAATATAAAACAGAAAGATTCATGACAGCTAATTCAACAATATGTGCTATCTCTACCGCTCCGGGAGCGGGGGGAATCGCCGTGATCCGCATTTCGGGGGAAGACGCTCTGACCATACTGGACAAGGTCTACGAACCCGCAAAGAAAACGCTTCCCATCGCGCAACAGGAAACGCATACCTTAAGCTATGGGAAGGTAATGAATGGCGAAAACGTACTGGACGAAGTGATCGTCGCCGTGTTTCGTTCGCCCCATTCGTATACGGGGGAAAACACGGTGGAGGTAACATGTCATGGATCCACTTATATTCAGCAGGAAATACTCCGGTTGTTACTCAAAAACGGTTGCAGCCTTGCCAAGCCGGGGGAATTTACCCAGCGGGCATTCCTGAACGGGAAGATGGATTTATTGCAGGCAGAAGCGGTAGCGGATGTTGTTGCCTCGGCTTCTACCGCTTCCCACCGCCTGGCGATGAACCAAATGCGGGGCGGGTTCAGTAAAGAACTGCAAAACCTGCGGTCGCAACTGCTTCATTTCGTTTCGTTGATCGAATTGGAACTGGATTTCAGCGAAGAAGACGTTACGCTCGCCGACCGCAACCAGCTATTGACCCTGACGCTGAACATCAAAGCTGTCATCACCCAACTAATTGGTTCCTTCCAACTGGGGAATGTTATCAAAAACGGGATTTCGGTGGTGATCGTAGGCGAAACAAATGTAGGGAAATCCACCCTGCTCAACTATTTATTGAACGAAGAACGGGCGCTTGTTTCCGAAGTCCACGGCACAACGCGCGACACGATCGAAGACGTCATCAATATCAGCGGAATCTCTTTCCGCTTTATCGATACGGCAGGGATACGCGACACCGGCGATGAAATAGAGATTCTGGGGATAGAACGCACGTATCAGAAAATAGACCAGGCGTCCATCGTTGTCTGGATGATCGACGCGACCCAATTCAGTGAGAGAATAGAAAAAGTAGCGGAGAAAATTATTCCCAAAACCAAAGAGAAAGAATTGCTCATCGTCATCAATAAAATAGACCTGCTCAGCATGGAAGAGCGGTTGGTGCTGGACGAAGAATTTCTGCCGCAGATACCGGCGAAACGCATTTACCTTTCCGCCAAGTATAAACAAAACACATCCGAACTGGAAGAAGCCTTACTCAAAGCGGCCGACATTCCGAAGTTAGGCGAAAAGGACGTCGTTATCAGCAACATGCGCCATTACGAAGCCTTATCCAAAGCGCTCGAATCGATCAACCGGGTGGAAGCAGGCCTGAAAAAAAGAAAATCCAGCGACCTCCTGACCCAGGACATCCGGGAGTGCATGCACTACCTGGG
>JAIRSN010000129.1 GCA_031255425.1 Dysgonamonadaceae bacterium | reverse complement strand
TTTGGGATATAAGATTGTATAAGTTTCGCCGACTTGTCCGTAGAACCATCGTCGATGATAAACATCTCAATTTTTGAATAGGTTTGCGTCAAGATTGAATCCAACAATCTCCATATATGTTTTTCTCCATTATAACATGGAGTTAAAATACTAACTAATCCACTCATTGTTTTCGATATATTAAATGTCTGATTTTATATCTCGTGTGTTTATCCAAAGCAAAACAATATGTCAGCAACAATATTGAAATAGTTGACACCAATCCTATAGAAACAAAACGCAGTAAACCTTCCGATATATGATATTTTACATACATGGATACGGCAAATGATAAAAATGTTATAAAAAAACATACCCCCAATACTTTATAAATAAACTCTCTTATGGAAAATTGCACAATATACAACTTAAGAGTATAAGCATTCGATATCATTCCGATAAAAACAAAAAGGATATTACAGATATATGGAATGTCCGGGATTCCTCCCCATTTAAATGCTATATATGAAACAGGCAAAACAGATAAATAGAGCGTTCCATTTATTAAACTTGGACGTTTAATATTTCCCGTTGCATGGATAGCGGTCACAATAATATTTGACATCGTAGAGAAAAAACTAAACATCAAAGTACATCGACAAAAAGCAACAGCATAAGTCGGTACATTTTTTAACCAAATATTCAAAACAAAATCCATTTCTAATATCAGAGGCAATGACAAAATCAGCATTAACAAATAGATGTATTTGGTTGTATGCATAACTAATATTACTACGTATTGATAATTTTGAGTAGCATAACTTTTGACGATTTGCGGACGTACTGCAACAATAGCATTGTTAGCAAAAGAAACTACTACGCTTTGAACTTGAACCGCCACAGCATTAGCGGCATTCAATATTGGGCCAAAAAACATATTTAACAACATATTTACCCCTTGTGTCCTCGCTACAATACTCAAATTTCCATACAAATCCCATCCAGAAAAAGAAAGCATTGGATAAATACTTTTTATTGCGTGCCATTCAAACTTATATTTACATTCTTCAAAATTTTTCATGCAATAACCCCGGTATATCATAGCAATAAATATGGATACACAGAAAATCAATACTGCATACAATATCAATTTATCAAAATTTCCTATTACTAATAAATAAACTATTCCCAATTTCAGCAGACTGTGTAGTATTTCTACATAAGCATAAACATTCATTCGCTCGTGCGCAATAATTGTAGCGTTATAAGGCACTTGCGTAATACTAACCATTGCGCTTATAATAGATAATTGATAAACCCACCGCGCAGCTCCCATTCTTTCGTCCGCAATAACCAACTTGTTTTCCAAAAACCACAAACCAACGGTTTCTCCTAAAATTAAAATGATTCCCGCAATGATAAAGTGTACGGTCAATGCTGCGGAAAAAGTTTTTTTAAGTTTTTCATAATCTTGTCGTCCCAGTTCAAAGGTTAAAAATCTTGAAGTTGCACCACTCATACTGCTGTTTAGAAACCCAAACATCACAATCACTCCACCCACCACATTATAAATGCCATAATCCTCCACCCCCAGCGTATCCAACACCACGCGGGAAGTATATAAACTCACTCCCATCGAGAGCAGCATACGAAAATAGAGGTATAGCGTGTTTTTTGCTATGCGTTTATTATTGCTTTCCAAGTATAATTCATTTCAATTCATATTTTTCCAGATTCTCCTTCGCCACATATTCCTCTAATGCCACCGCGCCAAAATTACCCAGCCGCACCACCACTCGCTTGTGACCCCGTATCCGGTAGAGCTCGCCTTCGATGCCGGCAAATTCCCCGGCGATTACCCGCACTCGTTCTCCGCCTTTCAGGTTTTCCGGATCGGGCAGAATAAATGTCTTGTCCGAAAAATCCTGCAAAAACATGAAATCCTGCATCTGTTTGTCGGATATGACCTGAAACTTCTTGGTGTCCGTTTCGTAGATATACGATATTGTGTAATCCGACTCAACCGGCAATGACAAGGCTTGCTGTTGTTCCGTGCGGATAAAAACCACGCACGGAATCAACGGCTTGTCTTCCTGTAAAGGAATGTAATGCTCTATTCCTTTCTGTTCTAAAAATTTCTTGATTTTTTTCTCCGTCCGGTACTTGACACGTGCCACGTACCAAGAGACAATGCTTTGCTTCATGACCTTATTGGAAAGCCACTGGTAATAAAAAAACTCAACCCAATTTTCTTAAACAGAAAACTCAGTTGAGTTCAGTCCTTTTAAAGGAACAAAAACCATCTAAATTTATAGATAGCTTCCCTTGCTTTTTAAAAGATAATGTATTATAATACGCGCATGTACGCGCGCGGTTTAAATAGGTAGGATCCTCCTGACCATCTCTCTCTCTCTCTCTCTCTCTCTCTCTCTCTACCATAATTCCGTTAACATCCAAATTCCGAACGTTAAAAGTAGAAACGAAAAAAATATTTTTTTGAGAAATAGACATGAATACAGACAGTCATTTTTAATCCGATGCAAAATTAGAGAAATTTTTATAACGAACAAATAAAAATTGTCATTTTTTGACTTTAACGGATGGCTTTGACGCCGGAAGTTCTGATACGCCACTCCTGCGGGTAAAGGTTATTGGCCCGTACGCCGATATTTTTCACAAATCCTAAGGGGTGATTGTGCCGGGTCACTAAGAGGTATCCTTTCGGCAGGTCGCAAGTATTTGTTTGCAGGGCTTCTCTCCGAAGGTATTTCAAGGCGGTTTCTTTGTCCAGCTCCCATCGCGGGAATGCTGCCGGGTCCAGCGATGCGCTCATCGCCAACGCATGAGCGGGTATGAGTTCTTTTCCTTTTATTTCCGCCAGAAACGTCCCTGCCGAAAGGATCTTCAACCGGCTTTTTAAGAATAGATAATCTTCCGAATGAATGGACGGAAGCGCTTTGAGCAGGTTATTCTCCGGGAAGATACAGAAATCGTCCCCGCCGGTGAGCCAGCTTTTCACCTCCTGCGGAAAGGAACTCTTCTTTGTTTTCTTATCGTTTCTCCTGTTGTTTTCATCGGTTTTGCCGCTTTCGTCTTTCCTTAGGGCGGCAATAAAAAAGCCTTCGCCTTTCGTCTGATGCGGCAGAAAGCGATGCGGCTCCCCTACTCTACCGGCTTTCAATTCGTTGCAAATCCACGAGAGAATGTCTTCATTTTCGCTCCGATTGTAGGTGCAGGTGCTGTAAATCAGTAAGCCGCCCGGTTTCAATGCCTGCCAGACGTCTGCCAGGATCCGTTTCTGCCTTTCCGCACAGAGCCGGACGGTATGAACCGACCATTCCGCGATAGCCCCGGCGTCTTTCCGGAACATCCCTTCGCCCGAACACGGAACGTCGGCGACAATCACATCAAAAAAGGCGTTGCACTTTCCGACGGCGGAGGGGTCGTTATTGGTAACAAGCGTATGGGATGTTCCCCACTTTACGATGTTTTCGGTCAGTATGCCGGCGCGCGAACGGACCACTTCGTTCGCTACTAATAAGCTGCCTTCCGGTAAAACCGAGGCTAATTGCGTCGCCTTCCCTCCCGGGGCGGCACATAAGTCCAGTACTTTCACCGGCTGGGTAATGTGTTTCCCGACCATCTGCTCCAGAAACATGGAAGAAGCCTCCTGGACATAGTAACAGCCGGCGTGAAAAAGCGGATCGTGCGTAAAAGAGGGCCTGAACGGAAGATAATATGCATTCGAAGCCCATGGAATCATTTCCACGGGCTTGAAAGGGGTTAATACGTCTTCGGAAGATTTGTAAGGATTCAGCCGGATACTTACCGGACATTGGGCTTGCAGCGCTTTTTCAAAAGCCTGCCACTCTTTCCCTAAAAGCGCTTGGGTTTGAGAAACAAATGCCGCAGGTAATTTCATCGTCCCCGGACAATCAGTAGCCTCGGATGGCTTTGATGCCGGGCAATTCTTTTCCTTCGATAAACTCCAGCAATGCGCCGCCGCCGGTAGATACGTAGCTCATCTGTTCCGCGATGCCGAACTTATTGACACAGGCAACGGAATCGCCGCCGCCGACAAGCGAGAAGGCGCCTTTTTGAGTTGCTTTGACTATCGCGTTTCCGACCGACCGGGAGCCGTCTGTGAAGTTCTCAAACTCGAAGACTCCGGTGGGTCCGTTCCAGAGAACGGTCTTGGACTTTTCGATTATTTCGGCAAACAATTTCTCCGTTTGAGGACCGATGTCCAAACCTTCCCATCCGTCGGGGATTTCGTCTACCGGAACAAACTTTGTGTTGGCGTCGTTGCTGAAACGGTCTGCAATTTTGGCGTCTACGGCTAAGACTAAGTGGACGCCGTTGGCTTTCGCTTTTTGAAGCAATGACAGCGCCAAGTCTAATTTGTCGTCTTCCACGATGGAATTGCCGATCTTTCCGCCCAGGGCTTTGGTAAAGGTATAGGTCATGCCGCCGGCAATAATCAGATTGTCTACTTTCGTCAACAGGTTCTCAATGATTTCTATCTTGGAGGATACTTTTGATCCGCCCATGATAGCGGTGAAGGGACGTGCCGTGTCTTTCAATACTTTTTCGACTGCATCTATTTCATTCTGCATCAAGTATCCGAACAGTTTGTGACCGGCGTCAAAGTTATCGGCTATAATAGCGGTTGAGGCGTGCGCCCGGTGAGCCGTGCCGAAGGCGTCGTTTACATAAACCGTGGCATAGGACGCCAACTGTTTCGCCATTTCTTTCTGATTGGCTTTCTCGGCTTTTTTGGCAACCGCTTTTGCTTCGTCGCTCGCATCGTCGGACAAGCCGCGCGGCTTTCCTTCTTCGGCTGCGTAAAACCGGAGGTTTTCCAACAACAGCGCCTGTCCCGGCTGCAATGCTGCCGATTTTCTAAGGGCGGATTCCCCCAGGCAATCGCCGGCAAAGTCGACCTTTACGCCCAACAATTCGGAAACGCGGGGCAAAATATGTTGCAACGAATACTTGGAATCCACTCCTTTCGGCCTGCCTAAATGCGAACCGATAATGACGCTGCCGCCGTCGCCCAGAATCTTCTTCAAAGTGGGAATGGCGGCACGGATACGGGTATCGTCCGTGATGTTGAACTTTTCGTCTAATGGCACATTGAAATCTACGCGGACAAATGCTTTTTGTCCCTTGAAACTGAATTTGTCTATTGTTTGCATACTTGTTTCGTTTAGACGCCGGATGCGCGGCAGACCCGGCATCCGGCGTTCGGATAAAATATTGTATTAAATTAATCTCTTGTCTGTCTTTCTCCGGCGCTTATTTGTGTTGCGATTCAAATGCTTGCATACACGCGACGAGGGCTTCGACGGCTTCCTTGGGCAGGGCATTGTAGGTTGACGCCCGGAATCCGCCGACGGAACGGTGTCCTTTGATTCCGACCATGCCTTTTGCGGTTGCCAATTTGTAGAAATCGTCTTCCAGCCCTTTGTATTCGTCGTTCATGACGAAACAGATATTCATCAGGGACCGGTCTTCTACGGCGGCGGTTCCTTTGAACAGTTTGTTGCGGTCGATTTCCGCATACAGGAGGTCCGCTTTTTCTTTGTTCCGCTTGTACATTTCTTTTACTCCGCCCAGGGCTTTCAGCCATTTCAAGGTTTGCAAAGCGGCGTACACGGGAACTACGGGCGGCGTGTTGAACATCGAGCCGTCTTTGATATGCGTCCGGTAGTCCAGCATTGTCGGTATCGGGCGGTTGACTTTTCCCAGCAGCTCGTCTTTCACTATCACAAAGGTTACGCCGGCGGGGGCAAGGTTTTTCTGTGCGCCGCCGTAGATAACGCCGTATTTGGATACGTCAACGGGGCGGGAAAATATATCGGACGACATGTCTGCCACCAATGGAACGGGCGAATCGATGTCGGTGTGGATTTCGGTTCCGAAAATGGTGTTGTTGGTCGTTATATGGAAATAATCCGCGTCCGCAGGAACGGTGTACTTCTTGGGGATATAGCTGTAATTGGCTTCTTTCGATGAAGCGACTTCGACGGCTTCGCCGAACAGCCCGGCTTCTTTCAAGGCTTTGTTTGCCCAGGTTCCGGTATTCAGGTAGGCCGCCTTTTTTTCTAAAAGGTTGTAAGGAATCATGCAAAACTGAAGGGAAGCGCCTCCGCCTAAAAATAAAACCGAATACCCCTCCGGAATATTCAGTAACTCTTTGAACAAAACGACGGCTTCGTCTACTACTGCTTGAAATTCTTTGGAACGATGGCTGACTTCCATTAGCCCCAGACCGGTTCCGGCAAAGTTTTCGATTGCTTGAATGGTGTTTTTTACGGTTTCGTTTGGTAAAACAGATGGACCTGCATTAAAATTGTACTTTTTCATATTTCTGATATTATTATTGAATTAAGACTCTCGTAATTGAGAGGGCGAAGTTACTGTTTTTTTTCACTTCTTCCAAAGTTTTTCCATGTATTCCCGTATTTTCAATTCCTGCGGATTGTTTTGGGCAAACCAGAATTTTTTGCCCTTGATTTCGCCGGGCAGAAACTCCTGTTCGACGAAATTTCCTTCGTACGCATGGGCGTATTTATACCCTTGCCCGTAGTTCAGTTCCTTCATCAGTTTGGTCGGCGCGTTCCGCAAATGCAGGGGGACGGGCAGGTTGCCCGACCGGGCGACTTCTTCCAGCGCGTTGCCGATGGCTTCGTAGGCGGAGTTGCTCTTCGGGCTGGTGGCAAGGTAAATGGTTGTTTCCGCCAGGGTGATCCGTCCTTCCGGCCATCCTGTTTTATGGATCACGTCGAAACAGGCATTCGCCAGCAGGAGGGCGTTGGGATTCGCCAACCCGATGTCTTCGGAGGCGGATATGACTAAGCGCCGGGCGATGAACTTGGGGTCTTCGCCGCCCGCCACCATCCGCGCCAGCCAGTAGATTGCGCCGTCGGGGTCGCTGCCCCGGATGGATTTGATAAAGGCGGAGATGATGTCGAAATGGATTTCGCCGTCTTTGTCGTAGGCGGCGGGGTTTTCCTGAAGGCGGTCGATCACGGTTGCGTCGGTGATGACGACCTGATCGTTGTCGTCTGCCTCAATCACCAGTTCCAGGATATTGAGGAGTTTGCGGGCGTCGCCGCCGGCAAAGCGCAGGAGCGCCGCTGTTTCTTTTACTTCCACTTGTTTTTTCCGCAATTCGGTGTCTTCCGCCAGGGCTTTATGCATCAGCGCGATCATATCTTCGGCGTCCAGGCTTTTCAGGACATAGACCTGGCACCGGGACAGCAAGGGGCGGATCACTTCGAAGGAGGGGTTTTCGGTCGTTGCGCCGATCAGGGTGATGGTTCCGTTTTCGACGGCTGCCAACAACGAATCTTGCTGCGATTTGCTGAACCGGTGGATTTCGTCGATAAACAGTATCGGTCGTATGCTGTCGAAATACTGCGTGCTTTTGACTTTCTCGATAATCTCCCGCACGTCTTTCACGCCGGAATTGACGGCGCTCAGGGTGAAAAAGGGGATGTCCAACTGCCTGGATATGATCTTTGCCAATGTGGTTTTGCCTACACCCGGAGGTCCCCAGAGGATGAAGGACGGGACGTGTCCCGAATCGATCATTTTCCGCAGCACGCTGTTTTTGCCTACAAGCTGTTTCTGCCCTGCATAGTCTTCCAGCGTTTGCGGGCGCATTCGTTCTGCTAACGGTCGGTTTGCCATCTGTTTTTTTGTTTAATTGTGAATGGACTGTATGTCCCTGGGTTGTATTATCTCAACGGTTGATAATCTCCCGGATATGATTGTCATAAAGTCTGATTTTGCAAACAAAGGTAGAAAATGTTCCCAAAATATAAAAGCGGACACGGACACACAGTGTCTTTTATATTTTAAATGGTACGGTGTATCGGCTACGCATAGGGGAACTGCTTCCTCAAAAATATATTGAATTGTTTATTGAATTGTTAAATGCCAATTGTTAACTGTTAATTGTTAATTGAATTGTTAAATGCCAATTGTTAATAATCTATTTACTTCTTTTTTTATCTAAAATGGCTTTCTGGGTATCCCGGAAAGCGTATATGGAATCTACGGGGCGTTTTCCGGGTCACCCGGAAATCGTGAATGTTAACGCCGGGACGTTTTCCGGGTACCCGGAAATCGTAAATGAGTACTCCGAAACGTTTTCCGGGTATCCGGAAATCGTAAATGAGTACTCCGGGAGGTTTTCCGGGTCACCGGAAATCGTAAATGCGTACTCCGGGAGGTTTT
>JAIRSN010000069.1 GCA_031255425.1 Dysgonamonadaceae bacterium | reverse complement strand
TCTGTATATTATTGTTTTCCATGAATTATATAAATAAATATTAACGACGTGACAAATTAATTACTAACGTAGTGATTGATACCAGAAGGCCGGCTATCGAAATAAATGTAGAAATCATCGGATTGTAAGTCGAACTTAGGACTCTGGATTTATTAGGTAATACGTAAACAATATCATTTTGCTGCAAATAATAAACTTCGGAAAGGAAGACCGTCGGAGAAGTAATATCTACATGATATATTTTTTTTTCTCCGTTTTCCATGCGACAAACCAAAACATCATGTCTCTGACCATAGATTGTCATATCGCCAGCTCTTGCCAAAGCTTCCGGAATAGATATTTTTTCATTATCAACAAAATAAGTACCCGGTCGGCTCACTTCACCTAAAACAGCGATTTTGTAATTCATATAACGAATATTTACCACCGGCATGTCTATATATTGTGATATTCTATCTTGGATCAACCGTATCGCTTCCGATTTGCTGAGACCTCCCAAATGAAGTTTCCCCACCACCGGAAAATTTATATCCCCATTTTCATCCACCAGATAACCTTGCAGCTCAAGGCTATTAGAGGTTCCGCGCGTTAAATTGATAGAATTGAAAGGCTCTACTGCTTGTGGGTTTAAAGCCGAAACCGTGATAAACAAATTATCATTCGGCACGATTTTAATTTCATAATTAGACAAGTCAACATAGTTTCCGTTCAAAACACGTTCCGAATCCTGAAAATAAATAATGTCTTTACTTGACCCACACGAAGCTAAAAATAGTACAACAATTATCATCATCACCCCGGATGATAGAATTTTAAGATTGGGCATCTGTTATATAAAGATTTTATTAAAACTTAAGACAAAGGTAGCATTAAATAATTAAAAGCCAAAAACAATCAAACAAAAAATCCACATTTGTTATTTGCGCAAATGTGGATTTTTTCTGTTTTTCGAATCAAATTTTCCTGTTTTTAATCTCCTTTATGGGAGTACAAAAATAGAAACTCTATTCTGATCGTTTTCCGCAAATGGTTGAACAGTATCTCCATAATGCTTAAGGACTAACCGTTTTTTGTCGATACCAAATTTGTTAACCAGCATATCGGCAACGGCGTCCGAGCGTTTTTTAGACAATTGCATATTAAAAGAAGGAGTCCCTGTGTTTTTATCGGCATAGCTGGCTACTTCGAGTTTCGCGTCCGGATTGTTGATCAAATATTCAGCGGCGTTTGCTACACTGATTAATTGATTGTCGCGAACGGCAGAGCTACCCTTTGCAAAGAATACCGGAGACAATTCTTCCTTTTTCACTTCAGGAACTACCGGCGGCACAGGATCCGGGCATTTCACTACCGGAGGACAAACGACCTGGGGACGATTGCGAAGTTCATTGATTTCTCTATTCAAAGCATCTATTTCTTCCTGATCGTATATCGGAGCTTTGATAAAGTGGCGGAAGTTGAAATTGTAAGTGAACCCAAGCGTTCCGTTCAGAATCATATCTGTGTTACCGAACGTTTTATGCGGTTTGGGATTTTGGTCAAAATGTTTATTAACAAACCACGTTTGACCGTCTACGAAAAAGTTCCATGCATCGCACAACCGGAAATTCAATTGTAAGCCGAACTTTTCGGTCACGTTATAAAAGCCTTCTTTCTCAAAAGGATTCCAGCCGTAATCTTTATTGGAGTGAAGAACACCCACACCCACATTTAATACCGGATTAAAGAACCCTTTCGGATTGTACGGTAAAAACAGGTTTTTAAGATTAATCAAAAAGTTACCCGTACCGGCATAATACCTGCTTCTTCCGTTAGTAACTTTATTTTCATCAAAACTCTGCACGTGTCCGTAATCCGCGTCTAAACGAAGACCCCACACCGGAGAGAACCATTTACCTACGGCAAGGCCACCTGTCGGATGCCAAAAGCCGCTACGTTCGTCAAACCACTTCCACGGCTGCCCTATTCTTACATTTTTGTCGCTTAAAACACCCCCCATACCGGCTTTTATAGAAAGGAACCAGTTACTGTTGGGCTTGTTTGCAAGCCAAGTCGTCCTTACAGCCGACGTCTTACTGTTGCGTTGCTTGTCGACCGCCCGCTGATATACCTCCTGCGCTCTTTCGTCGCCCGGATATTGATTTTCGACAGCTAATTCTTTTTGTGCGCTTGCACTCAGAACCGAAAGCAGAAATACTGCTATTAGAAATAAATTTTTCATCTTGTTTGCGTTATATTATGATGCATAATTAAATTGATTATTTTCTATAATACCTTTACTCTGTACAAATTTCGGACCAAATGTACCTATTTTATATTAATCAGCCAAGATTTTACATATATTTTTTTTATCATCGCCGCTTTATCCGGATATTTTTCAATTATTTCACATATTTAACTTCCTTCAGTCAACATTATTTCCTTGGTATTCGTTATATTTGCAAATCTAATTTTATAATACCTATGGTTACTGTTAAAACAACTTATTTAGGAAGTCTCCGCACGGAAGCGGAACACTTACAGTCGGGTGCAAAAATCATCACCGACGCTCCTGTCGACAATCATGGGAAAGGCGAGGCCTTTTCTCCTACCGATTTATTTGCAGCTTCTTATGCAAGTTGCGCGTTGACGATTATCGGGATCGCTACTCAAACGCACGGGTTTAATATCGACGGCACGGTGGTGGAAACATCAAAAGTGATGGGTGAAAACCCCCGCCGTATCGTGGAACTGATTGTAAAGTTTGTTTTCCCGCATAATAATTATACCGATAAAGAACGGAAAATTATCGAAGGGGCAATAAAAGGCTGTCCCGTAGCCAACAGTTTATCGAAAGAGATGAAAATCACACGGACGTTGTCTTTCAAATGATTTTCTTACGGGGCAAGACCTTATCTTGTCTTCAGGTGATTAAAAAAAGAACGGTTCGAAAAAGGTTGCCATGACCTCTCCCGAACCGTTCTTTCGTTTTCCGCTTCTTATTTGATGATCAACTTCCGAACGGTTTTTTCTCCTTCGTTCTCAATGACAACCATGTAAATACCGGTTTCGAGATTCAGGTTCAACCGCACCTTGCCGCTTTGTGTATTGTCGCTAAAGACGGTACGTCCCGATAAGTCCAGAATGTAAATCTGCGACCTTTCCGGAACGGACGTCAGGTACACCTCGCCTCGCGCCGGGTTGGGATAAATCCGGATCGCCTCGTTGTCCGATTCGGGAGCGTCTATGCTGACGCCGGGATAGAGGGTGTAAAGCGCTACGATCTGGGCATTTTCTCCAATCGGACCGCTAAAGATTGTTTTCCCCGACACGGGATCTATTTCGACCAGTCTGCCCTGACGGAAGTCGCCGTCGTACATTGCCCAAAACAACCTTTCAGGAGAGGAGTTGTGGTCGAATGTCATGGATTGGGTCCCATAGGGATACACGCCGATTTCGGAAATGACGCTGGTAATGCCTGTCTCCTTATTGACGGACACGAAGTAGCCTTCCGAGTCTATGCCGAACAGCTCGCCTCTGAGGTTGGCTGCCAAAGTATAGAGGTAATAATCCAGCTCGACCACCTGTGTCATCTCCCCGGTGGACAGGTCGACTTCCTTCAACGAGGTAGGAAAGTCAATCGAACCGGCGCTGGTGAGGGCATACATCTTCTTGTTGGCATGATCGTATGTCATGTCAATCGGTGTTTCGGAGACCGGAGTCCGTGATTTTTGTTTCCAATCGCTTGAGAGCCGGACAAAGCCACCGGGCGCAGACGTGCTATAATCCCGCGTGTAAACATAGATCTCCTTATCCAGGCTCGCACCGGCAATCACCACATTGCTTTCGCCGTCGATATACGGATCGCCTATTTCGGTCAGTACCGAAGGGTTATAAAAGCTGAACCGGAAGGGCCGGAAATCATTTACACTGCTGAAATCTTCCGAATAAAGGCGGTACCCATACAAGTCCGCATTGTCCGGGTAAGCGACTACCAGCGAGATTTGGTCGTTTTCCGTATTCGTATCGCCGGGCAAAGGCGTGATCGCAACGTTCAGGCGGTAGAAGCCGTGCTTCGACATATCCTGCGTCTGCTTGAAGGTATATTCCGCGACGTCGCCCGGCAGGATGCTTCCCGTAAAGGTCTCCGTCACCGGCGGTTCTTCGTTACAGATGTAGGTAAGGGGGACGGACGTCAGCGTGACCGCTCCGAAGTTCCCTATCTTCACCTTCACCGGAGTTGCCTCACTGACTTTTTCCGGCACGGCAATTTCGGTTAATCCGGCGTCTGAGCCCGTCAACAGGGAGACGCTTACATCGTCGACCATCCATGCGTGAGCGGCGATGCCTTCGTAACGGAACGCGACGTAGATCGCCCTGCCCGCATACTTGCGCAGGATGATTTTCACTTCTTCCCATTTGGCGTCGACCGACCGGGCTGCCCAGACTTCCTCGAAGTCGCCGGATGCCGGATCGTTGCTGCCGGTGGATACCCATACGCTGCTTCTTGCGTGACTTTCTTCCAGGTACCACCAGTCGGGCCATGCGGTAAACGTCCAGAACGAAAGATGATACGTATCTTCGGAAGGAATATTGATTTTCGGAGAAATCAGCCAGCCGTCCTGCGCCGAACCATAGTCGTCGTGCAAAGCGACCAACCGCCCGCTGTGCGCCGGAATGGTCTGGGTACCCAACAGGCTTGCAGGCGTCCACATCCGGGCGTCATTTTCCGGGTTGTATACACTCCAACAGATGAAATAGTCATCCTCCCGCTCAAAATCTTCCAGATAGGGGAACGTGGTGACTTCACATGCACCGTAGTTGGTGACAGTCACGGATGCGGCATCGTTGCCGGCATTAATATCTCCCTCCAAGGCGGTATACGCCCTGATGGTGTAAGTCGCTGCCCGCGAGAGATCGGCAGGAACGGTGAAGGCATACGAAATCTCCTGCAAGGAATTGATTGTTACCGGAATGTGTTCCTCGCTTACGACGGTGCCGTTCACTTCCAATTTCACCGGAAGACCCGATACGGACTGCCCGCCGGAGTTCTTCACGCGGATGGTGACCGTTTCCCTGCCCATATCCCCCGCACTGCGGACGGGATAGGTGATTGCCGTCACTCCGGCATCCTTCTTATCGGTAATGTCGACAATGGATATATCGTCTAAGAAGCAACTGTGTTGTAGCCGTCCCTGGTAGCGGAAGGCGATGTAAACCTCTTTTCCTTTATAGGCATCCAGGTTAAAAACGTTCTCTTCCCACACGTAAGGCGCAGGATTTAAGGAGGCGCCTATCTCCACATATTCTTCGTTATTGGGATTCGGACTGCCCGTGGAAATCCAGACACTGTTTTTCCCGTAATCAATCGGAAGGTCGAACGTATTGTACGACCAGAAGTAAAGACCGAGCGTCTGACCGGAGGGCAATGCTATCTTCGGCGAGACCAGCCATCCGTCTTCACCCGGACCGCCTCCGTGATAGGCGGAAGATTGTCCTGTCCGGGGGAAGTTGTCGTTTTTCTCCCACTTGTAATAGTTTCCGTCCACGTTGTAGAAGTTCCAGCAGGAAGCGTTGAAAGGCTCTTCAAAGCTCTCCGTATAAGGAAACGCGGTGATCTTGCAGATGCCGGTGTTCGCGATTTCGACACGGAGCGTATCGTTGTCGGGTGCCGGATCGGTGGGCAGTGCGGTATACGCCTTGATCGCATAGGCGCCGACTGCGGAAAGGTCGATCGCCGTGCCGAACGTAAACAGCGCCATATCCTGCGGGGCAATCGTACCGGGAACCGTTCCGCTGCCCTTCACTACTCCGTTCAGCTCCAATGCGACCGGCACGTTCGAGACAGGCTGCGTCCCTGCATTCCGCACAACGACCGTTACCTTTTCTTCCGACGTCAGGTCGTTGCCGGATTCCGGAGCAAGCAGCGCCGCCAGCGCTACGTCTACCGCCGATATTTCCCGGACAACCAGGTCGTCTATATAGAGGTGGTCCTGAAAACCGCTGAAATAGTGAATACAGATATATTTGGCGGCGGCAGGAATGGGCGGCGCGATAAACTCGACCCACCCGTTTGTAAACTCCGCGCCCCAAACTTCGCTCCAGTTGAAACTGCTGATGTCCTTGCCGGTGGTCGAATAACCGATCTGGAACAATTCTTCCGTCTCCATCGCATGGGTGGGATTGTTGACGTAGAACTGTATGGACTTCTGTTTGCCGCTGCCGACCGGCAGTTCGGGCGTAATCAGGAACTGGTCGCTGTCCTCGTTGACGGAAGAGAACGACCACGACTGTTTTCCGGAACGGGCAATCTGAGCCACTCCCGGCTTGTTCGCCTTTGCGGGATCATACCCGATGGTCCAGCAGGCAAGGTCGGAGGCATCTTCGAAGTTTTCCGACAAGGGCAGCGAAGCAACACAGTTGCCGAAGTTGGTCACCTTCACGGACAGCGCATCGTTTTCGGGACGGATGTCGCTGTTCCATGCGGTATATGCTTTCAGCGTGTAGCTCTTTTGTTCGTGGAGATCCGCCTTGGTGTTGAAGGTATAGGCTGCCGTTTCCTGCGCGCCGATTGGGTTCCGGATGACTTCGTCGCCCCGCAATACGCCATCCACCTCAAACTTGACGGGGATATTGTTTGCCGCCCGCGACCCGTTGTTTTTCACCGAAACGGTCACCGGCTCCGCAGCCGCCAGGTTGCCGCCGCTCTTCGGTGCAACGACTGCCGTCACCGTCACATCGTTGTCCGGCACCTCGTCAATCGTAATATCATCTATATAAAGGTACCAATTGAACATGGTAAGGTATTCGATGGCTATAAACTTCGTATCGGCGGGGAATATCCGGTTGTATTCTACCCAGCCGTTGGTCACTACATATTCGAAGTAGTCTACCCAGGTGAAATGAGCCGGATCGTTGTCGTGGGTGGAATAACCGATCCGGAAGCGTTCGCCGTCATGATCCAAGGTATTATAAAAGAAACGGAGTGTCTTTTGCATGGACGTATTCGCCAGGCGGGGACTGATCAGAAAGGCTCCGTTTTCGTTGCGCATATCGTAGGAAGTGAAGCGCCAGGACTGGTTGCCGCTGTGTTTTTCCGCCGTGCTGGGGACCGGTTTATTGGGCGCCTCGTGGTAGATGCTTGTCCAGCAGGCGGGTGTTCCGGCGCCTTCGAAGCCTTCGAACAGCGGGAAAGCCGTTACCTCGCAGGGGTCGTTGCCGACAAGGACCGACATCAGCGCCTTTGTGCCGGCATATCCGTCGGTTACGCCGTATACCGCATACCGGTAGTCGCCTTCCCGGGGAATCGTGTTGTCGGTCCACGAGGCGGCAGCGCCGATCGCCGGGTTGTCAATCGTGTGTACCGGAACGCCGTTGCGCTCGATCCGGATGGACGACAGGGCGGTCAAGGCATTTCCCGACCGCGCCAACGCCGGATTTGTCCAGCGGAGGGTGGCAGACAGTGGTTCGCCGGCATTGGACCGCACGGTCAGCCCGGTTGGCATCGCCGGTATGTTGGTCGAAGCATAATAAGGAACGCCCAACGCAATCAGTTGCATCCCCGTGCCGATATAACCTTTCCCGGTGGCGGCGCCCGTGGCGATGTTTACTTCGTAGAGTCCGCTGGTTTCCGCGCCGTTGACAACAAACGCCCAATAGAGTTGCCCGCTGTTGTGGTCGAAGCCGATGGACTGCGTATTGGAACTGCCCTCCCCGACAAGCGGAGAGATGCCGGTTGCCCCGATCAAGCGCACCGAACCGTCTTCCTTGTTAATGGTATAAAGGCTGCCGGTGACGGAGATGCCATACAGGGTGCCGTTCAGGTGTACGGAAATCCCGACGAAGCGCATCGGCAACTGCACGGCGCGGCCGGTTGTGCCGGTCGTTAAGTTGATGGTGTAGAGCAGGCTGCCGGTGCCGGAGGCGGTGATGGCATACATCGTTTTCGTCGAATGGTCGTATGCCATATCCAGCGCATGCTGTTCCACCGGCACGGTCGACACGACGGTCCATGTTTCGGTCGAAAGGCGGACCAGGTTGGCAGGTTGGCCGCCGGTGTTCAGGTCGCAGGATGTCAGGTAGAAGTCGCCGTTCACCAGTTCGCCCGCCGATATGGTGTAGGAGTCGTCTGTAAACTCTTTCACCGGCGTTGCATTTGCCGGGTTATCGGCGGAAAACGAATAGAACGATTCGTTCATCATCCGGTAGCCGTAGAGGACAGCGGTGGCGGTGGTGACGGCGGGTGAGTCGAAAAAGAGTCCCGCGGCCGAAACCGGGGATTTAGCGTTACGTACTTGCAGCGCCGGATGATCCGGTTTTTGCGGTTCGCGTTCCGGCGCAAGGCTTGCTTGCGTTGCTTGCTTTTTGTTTTTGAATGATACTCGATTTTGTCCGTTTGCGGGACTGAGAATCATGAATGCGGTTAATAATGGAATAAGAAATCTCATGCGTAGTTAATTTAAGTTCTTTTGATTTTTTTATTATGGTTTATTTTTTTAGAATGAAACGTTCTCTGTCGTTATACTATAATATAACAGGATGAACAAACGTACAAAGATAATTTTATTTTATGATATTTCAGTGCAAACACATTTAATTTTGGGCGGACACACAGTGTCTTTTATATTTTTGGGAAGCAGTCCCCCCAGCACCGTAGCCAAGCTGATACGCCGCACCTCTTCAAAATTACAAAAGCGGCTGCGCCGCAAAATTGAATTGTCAATTGTTAATTGAATTGTTAAATGTCAATTGTTAATAATCTTTTTACTTCTTTTTTTATCTCAAATGGCTTTCGGGGTATCCCGGAAAGCGTTTATGGAATCTACGAGGCGTTTTCGAGGTAATCCCGAAAACGTGAATGTTAACAAATTCATGAGTTCGGTGTAACACCGAAGTCGTGAATCAGTACCTTAACAGAGTTGTATGTCGAAGTGCAAACTCCTCCGGCGCTTGGCTCCGATGTTTTTTATGATGTGCCTTCAACTATCCCGGTGCATGTGCCTTCCGGAACGGCAAGTACGTATAGGAGTTTACCGGGCTGGGATTATTTCAGTAATTATATAGATGATATTCATTTATCTGTCCTTCCGGTAGAAAACGAAGCCGCCGTATTCATTTCTCCCAATCCCGTGCGGGATGTATTGTATATTCAGTCGCCCGTAGCAGTAGAGCAGCTAAGTATTTACAACACGAGCGGCCAACCGGTGAAACAAATAACAAATCCGAGCAGGGAAGTCTATTTAAACGATTTGTCGAACGGTTTGTATTTTGTTAAAATAAAAACCGCCGCCGGAGAAATCGTGAAGAAAATAGTGAAGGAATAA
>JAIRSN010000048.1 GCA_031255425.1 Dysgonamonadaceae bacterium | reverse complement strand
CGCGTTTCCTAATGCATTAGGAAGCTAAAAAACTTTGTTATCGCGTTTCCTAATGCATTAGGAAGTCAAAAAACTTTGTCTGCACGTTTCCTAATGCATTAGGAAATCAAAAAACTTTGTCGGCGCGTTTCCTAATACATTAGGAAGCTAAAAAACTTCGTCTGCGTGTTTCCTAATGTATTAGGAAGCCCGCGGAAGGTTTGTCGCAGGGTGTAACCGGTCGGTGAAGGGGTGAAATCAGGTGGGAAGACGGGAAATCCCGGCGGTGGCGAGGCAAATCCGGTTGGATTTACACTGTCACCGCCGGGTGAATGCAAAAAATCAGTTGGATGGGTACCGTCGCCGGTCGGTGAAGGGGTGAAATCAAGCGGGAAAGCGGGAAATCCCGGCGGTGAACACGCAGTATCTTTTATTTTCAAGGGATGTTCCGGCGGCGAAACCTCATTTCTACCTGATTTTAATAACAAAACGACCGCAGTAGACAACAATACCCTGCCTCTTTAAAATATAAAAGCGGTTGCGCCGCCGTAGCCAAGCTAATATACCGTACTCCTTTAAAATATAAAAGACACTGCGTGTCTGCCGCTGTGTCCGCCGCCTGTACATCAAAAATAAATTGTATCTTTGTTTCCGTATTTTTCAAATGATCATAAGATGAAAAAATTATTGTTTCTATTTTGTTGTGTTTTATCCGTACTGACGGTTGAGGCACAGCGTTCGGCGGAGTTTATTTCGCCGGATCGCCTTTTTGGGGAAGGACAAACAATGTTTGCCGATAAAAATTATGCCGGATGTATCGACAAGATTACCGCCTACAAAACGCAAACGCAAGACCCGGACCGGATTCGCGAATCGGATTATTTGCTGGCGGCATCCGCTTTCCACCTGGGAAGGAAGGAGGCGGGGATGCTGTTGAAATCGTACCTGGAACTGTATCCCGAAACGTTTCACCGGAACGAAATAGGCTTTATGATTGGCTCGGTTTTTTTCCGGGAAAAGGATTATCCGGCAGCCGGGTATTGGCTGGAACAATGCAATATCGACCTGTTGCCCGAACCGGAACAGGCGGATCTCGCCTACCGCAGGGGGATTGTTTGCCTGCATACCGGAAACGACGGGGAGGCGGCGCAACTCTTCGCCCTCTTGAACCGGCTCAGTGGAAAGTACCGGAGCGCTGCGGAATATTACCTGGCGTACCTGGACTACCGGAAGCAGGATTACGACCGCGCGCTGACCCGTTTCAATGCCTTGAAAAACAGCCCGGAGTTCAACCCGGATGTCCGGTATTATATCACCCAGATTTATTTTGCCAAAGAGAAATACAACCAGGCGGTGCAGGACGGATTGAGACTTTTGGATGAATATCCCGGGCATGCTTCCGCCGCCGAAACAGAACGGATCGTCGGCGCTTCCTACTTCTACATGGAAGATTACGCCAAAGCCGCCCGCTACCTGGGCGCCTTCGTCGAAAAGGAGACCGCCGTTCACGAAAAAGATTATTACATGCTGGGATTGTCCTGTTATCATTTAAATGAATATGAAAAAGCGACAGCTTTCCTGAGCAAAAGCAATCCGGGAAACACCCCCCTGGGGCAAAGCGCCTACCTGTACCTGGGACAGTCTTACCTTCAGTCGGGCGACAAGACCAATGCGCTGCGGGCTTTCGAGTCGGCTTCGCGCCTGGAATTTGACGCTTCCGCCCGGGAAGCCGCCCTGTACAATTACGCCATGCTTTTGCACCAGAACTCCGTTTCCGGTTTCGGCGAATCGGTCACCGTGCTGGAAAACTTTGCCAATACCTATCCCCAATCCATTTATGCGGGAAAGGTCAACGACGCGCTGGTCGAGGTGTATTTGACGACCAAAAACTACGACGTAGCGCTGTCGTCCATCGCCAAAATAAAAAATCCCGGAAGGAAAATATCGGAAGCCAAACAGAAAATCTATTACCACCTGGGGACCGTCGAATTTGCCAACGGCGAATACGACCGTGCCATCGACTTTTTCACAAAAGCCGTTGCTTCGGGCGATTATGCCGCGGACGAAAAGGCGCAAGCCATCTATTGGCGGGGCGAATCCTATTACCGGAAAGGTGCGTTTGCCCGTGCCGCCGGCGATTACCAGGCGTTCTTAGACACAAAGAACAACACCGGCGATTTGAGGTTTTTGTCCAATTACAACCTGGGCTACTGCGCCATCCAACAGAAACAGTATTCGAAAGCCGAAACATTCTTCCAAACATTTATTGAGAATAAAGGAAAGAGCGGCAACGACCGGCTGTCCGACGCCTACAGCCGGCTGGGCGATTGCTATTTCAACAGCCGCCGGTTTCGCGACGCCGAAGAAGCGTACAGCCAGGCGATCAACCGGATGCCACAGGCAAGCGACTACGCCCTGTTCCAGAAAGGATACATGATGGGATTGCAAAAGAACTACACGGGTAAAATCGCTCAAATGGACGAGTTGATCCGGCGCTTCCCGCAATCGCCCTACCTCACGGACGCTTTTTACGAGAAAGGACGCACCTTCGTGTTGCTGAACAACCCGGCGGAGGCGATTAAAACCTACCAGCTCTTGCTGAATAACTACCCGAACGCGAACCAGGCGCGTAGAGCCGGGCTGCAAATCGGGCTGCTGTACTACAATTCCAACCAGCCTCAACAGGCGGCAACCGCCTACAAGCAAGTCATTGCCCGTTACCCCGGAAGCGACGAGGCGAAAGTGGCGCTTCAGGATTTGAAGTCGGTTTATTTCGATATGAACAACATCGCCGCTTATGCCGAATATGTCCATTCTTTGGGCGGCGCCGCCAAATTTGAAGTCAGCGAGCAGGACTCCCTGACCTTTCTGGCAGCCGAACGCTTGTTCCTGAAAAAGGACGTCAAGCAGGCGCAAACGGCGCTGGGCAACTACTTGCAGTCGTTCCCGCACGGCGCCTTCACCACAAACGCGCACCATTACCTGGCAACCACCTATTACGACCAGAAGAATTACGCAATGGCTAAAACGGAATATGCCAAGGTATTGGAAGCCGGAGATACCCGGTTCTCGGAAGAAGCGGTCGGAAGAACGGCGGAACTGCAATACAACGACCGGGAATACGCTGCCGCCCTGCAATCCTACCGGCAACTGCACCGCATCGCCGGCAGCAAAACCAACCGGGAAACCGGCGCGCTGGGGATGATTCGCTCGGCGGCGCAACTGAAAGACTACGATGCGATTCTCGATGCCGCCAACAGCCTGTTGGCAGACAAGGCGCTGAATCCCGAAATTGCCGTCGAAGCCGAGTACCACCGCACGAAAGCCTGCCTGAGCCTGAATCAAAAAGCGAAAGCGGAAGCCGGGCTGGAAAAACTGGCGCGCGACACGCGGACGGCTTACGGTGCGGAAGCAAGGTATTTGCTGGCGCAATATTATTTCGACGAGAACAATGCCACCGAAGCCAAAATTGTCATTCAGGATTACATTCAACAGGGAACGCCCTATCCGTATTGGCTGGCTAAGAGTTTCATCCTGCTGTCGGACATTTACGCCGCGGAAAACGACCGGTTGCAAGCGCGCCAGTACCTCGAAAGTTTGCAGGCGAATTACAAAAATACAAACGACGGCATTCACGCAATTATCCGGGAACGCTTGGAGAAACTGAACTGAAAAGATTCTAAAAAAATCGTTACCTTTGCAAGCCGGAAAACCGGGTCCGGTCAAATTCGTTTGAAATTATTCATCTTGTTACAAACATATTAAGCAATTATAATGTCATTACAATGCGGTATCGTAGGTCTGCCCAACGTGGGGAAATCGACTCTTTTCAATTGCCTGTCTAACGCGAAAGCACAAGCGGCCAATTTTCCTTTTTGTACAATAGAACCGAATGTCGGCGTCATCACCGTTCCCGACGAACGCTTGAGCCGGCTTGCCGGGCTGGTGCATCCGCAGAAAATCGTGCCGGCAACGGTAGAGATTGTCGATATTGCCGGGCTGGTGAAGGGCGCAAGCAAAGGCGAAGGCTTGGGAAATAAATTCCTGGCGAATATCCGCGAGACGGACGCTATCCTGCATGTCTTGCGCTGTTTCGACGACGAAAACGTGACGCATGTAGACGGGACGGTCGATCCGGTGCGGGACAAAGAAATCATCGACTACGAGTTGCAACTGAAAGACCTCGAAACCGTAGAATCCCGAATCAATAAAGTGCAGAAGCAGGCGCAAACCGGCGGGGACAAACAGGCGAAAATAGCCTGGGAGGTCTTGTTGCGCTACAAAGAAGCGCTGGAACAGGGGAAACCGGCGCGAACCGTCAAATTCGGCAACAAAGAAGAGGAGAAAATCGCCGGGGAATTGTTCCTCCTGACCGGCAAACCGGTGCTTTATGTTTGCAATGTCGACGAGGCTTCCGCCGTGTCGGGCAACCGGTACGTGCAGCGCATCCGTGAAGCGGTGAAGGAAGAAGAAGCCGGCTTGCTGATTGTTGCGGCGAAAATCGAATCGGAAATCGCCGAGTTTGACGACTACGAAGAACGGGAAATATTCCTCCGGGAGCTGGGCTTGGACGAATCCGGCATCAACCGCCTGATCAAATCCGCCTATCAACTGCTGAACCTGGAAACGTTTCTCACCGCCGGCCCGCAGGAAGTCCGCGCATGGACCTACCTGAAAGGCAGCAAAGCCCCTCAATGCGCCGGAGTGATTCACTCCGACTTCGAAAAAGGGTTTATCCGCGCCGAAGTGATAAAATACGAAGACTACGTCGCGTTGGGTTCGGAGAGCGCTTGCAAAGAGGCGGGCAAAATGAACATCGAAGGAAAAGAATACATTGTGCAGGACGGCGACGTCATGCATTTTCGCTTTAACGTCTAATTTTCACTAAATTCAATAAACATGAACAAAAAAATCACACTGTTTCTGTATCTCGGAATGGGATTATCGTTCTGTGCTTCGGCACAAAACACCAAGTCGACGGTCGATAACCTGTCGGCTTATGAGAAAAAGGATTCTGTCTACGGATGGAGCCATGCCGGAATTGCCGGCGTCACTTTCGGGCAAACCTCCCTGCACAACTGGGCGGCTGGAGGCGATGATACTTTTTCGGGAAATATCATCTTCAACGCTTCTGCAAATTACCTGAAAAACAATTGGTTTTGGGACAATAAGCTGTCGGCGGAATATGGAATCATCCATTCCTCGTCCTACGACTGGCAAAAAAATGCGGACAAAATCAACTTGACCTCTGTTGCCGGCCGGCGAATCTCGCCCAGGTGGTCGGTTTCTTTCCTGTTGAATTTCAACACGCAATTCACAAAAGGACACAATTATCCGGATACGGAAACCTATATTTCTACTTTTATGGCGCCCGCCTACACCGATGCCGCGCTGGGATTTACCTACAAGCCGAACAAAAAATACACCTTATTCATCTCCCCTGTCGCCGAAAAAGTAACGTTCGTCCTGGATGACTCGCTGTCGACGGCGGGCGCGCTCGGCGTAGATCCGGGAAAGAAAATAAAGTGGGAAACCGGTGCCTACCTGATGGCAAGCTCCAATCAAACCATTTACGGAAACATCGGGATTATCTCCACGCTGAATCTGTTTACCCCCTACGACGACAATTTCGGGAACATCGATGTAAACTGGGACCTGCTGGTCAACTACAAGATAAATAAACTGTTTACGGCAACGCTCAATACGACTCTCCGTTATTACGACGATGAAAGAACGAGAATACAATTCAAGGAAATTCTGGGACTGGGGCTGACTTATTCTTTCTAAGGGAACAACCGGCGGCAGGAACCTGTTTCGCCCGTTAAAAAGGCGTCCGTTGCGTGCCGTTGGAATAATTTTGCAGTATACTAAAAAAAGGCGTATATTTGCGCATCTAAAAAGAACCCTCTAAATCGTAGTAAATGTCTATTGTAATCAAGGAAGTAACCGACAAGGCCGCTCTTAAAAAATTCATCACTTTCAACATAAAATTGTATGAAGGGAATCCTTATCACGTCCCTACATTAATCGAGGACGAATTTATGACGTTGGATAAGGACCGGAATCCCGCCTTTGAATTTTGCGAATCGATCTACTATCTCGCCTACAAAGGGAAGAAAATTGTCGGCAGAATCGCCGGCATTATCAATCACCGTGCCAATGAAACCTGGAACCAGCAATATGCCCGGTTTAGCTTTTTAGACTTTATCGATGACGCGGAAGTCTCGAAAGCATTGTTTCAGGCGGTCGAAAAATGGGCGGTGGGAAAAGGCATGAAGAGTATTCAAGGCCCCCTGGGATTCACCGACCTGGACCACGAAGGACTGTTGATCTGGGGATTCGACCGCATGGGAACCATGGCAACGTCCTACAACTTTCCTTATTATAAGGAACATTTGGATCAATTGGGATACGAAAAAGAACAGGACTGGCAGGAGTTTTTAATCAAAATACCCGAAAGCGTTCCTGAAAAGCATGGCAGGATTTCGGAAATCGTCCTGAAAAAGTACGGCTTGAAAATCAAAAAGTTCAAACGGACCAAAGAAATCTGGCCCTATGCAAAGAAGATATTCCTCCTGTGGAACGAAGCCTACCGTCCCCTTTACGGTTACTCGGAATTGTCGGATAAGCAAATCGAATATTATATTAAAATGTACATCCCGATGCTGCGGTTAGAACTGATTACGTTGGTAATCAGAGAAGAAGACGACACCGTAGTGGGATTAGCCATCACCTTGCCGAGCTTGTCAAAAGCCATGAAAAAAGCCAAAGGCCGCCTGCTTCCTACCGGGTGGTTCTACCTGCTGAAAGCCTTGTACGGCAAAGGCGATGTGGTTGACTTATACATTATGGGCGTGCTGCCCGAATATCAAAACAAAGGAGTGAACGCGCTGCTTTTCTATGATTTAATCCCGGTATTCAATAAGGTCGGGTTCTCTTTGGCGGAAAGCAATCCTGAATTGGAAATAAACAGGAAAATGCAATCACAATGGGACGACTTTGATACGGAGCATATCAAAACCCGGCGCGCATTTGTAAAAAAACTATGACTCAGGAAATAAGATACGAAGACGATAACATCAAAAAACTGGAGTGGTGGGAGCATATCCGCCTCCGCCCCGGAATGTATATCGGAAAATTGGGCGACGGGGCTTCTCCCGACGACGGCATCTATGTGTTGTTGAAAGAAGTGTTGGACAATGCGGTGGACGAATACATGATGGGGTATGGGAAAACCATCGACATTACCATTGAGGAAGGCGTCGTGACGGTGCGCGACTACGGGCGGGGCATCCCCCTGGGCAAAGTAGTGGACGTTTCTTCGCAAATGAACACCGGAGGGAAATACGACTCGAAAGCATTCAAGAAATCCGTCGGGATGAACGGCGTAGGGATCAAAGCCGTGAACGCGCTTTCTTCCCGGATGTTTGTCCAGAGCTTCCGCGAAGGCGAAACAAAAGCCGTGGAATATTGCCGGGCGCATATCTCCGAAGAAAAACCCCTGTTGAAAAGCGCCGAATCGAACGGGACGCTCGTCTGTTTTGTTCCGGACGAAGAAATATTCAAGGCGTATTATTTTCAGGACAAATACGTAGAGGTGTTGTTGAAAAACTATGTCTTCCTCAATTCGGGGCTGACGATCAACTACAACGGGAAAAAGTTCTACTCCAAAAACGGGCTGGAAGACCTGTTGAATGAAAACATGACTTCCGAACCTCTGTACCCGATTATCCACCTGCAAGGGTCGGACATCGAAGTCGCGATCACACATGCCAATCAATACGGAGAGGAATACTATTCGTTTGTAAACGGGCAATATACCACGCAGGGAGGAACCCACCTCTCGGCATTCAAGGAAACGATTTCCAAAGTAATTAAAGAATATTACAACAAAAACTTCGAATATTCGGATATTCGGATGGGTATCACGGCGGCGATTGCCGTCAAGGTGGAAGAACCCATCTTCGAATCGCAAACGAAAACCCGGTTGGGTTCGAAAGATATTGGTCCCGAAGGACCGACCGTCGCCAAGTTTATCGGCGATTTCATTAAAAAAGAATTGGATAATTACCTTCACAAGAACCCCGAAACCTCGGATGTCCTTCTGAAAAAGATTATCGACTCGGAAAAAGAACGGAAAGCGATTGCCGGCGTTTCCAAATTGGTGAAAGAAAGGGCGAAAAAGGCAAACCTGCACAACAAAAAACTGCGCGATTGCCGCCTGCACTACACGGATGCGAAAGGAGAAAACCTGGACGAAACGTGCATATTCATCACCGAAGGCGATTCGGCGAGCGGTTCCATTACCCAGAGTCGCGACCCGAATTACCAAGCCGTGTTCAGCCTGCGCGGAAAACCGTTAAATACCTTCGGATTAACCAAGAAGATTGTCTACGAAAACGAGGAGTTCAACCTGCTGCAAGCCGCGCTGAATATCGAAGAAGGCTTGGAGGGGTTGCGGTACAATAAGGTGATCATCGCGACCGACGCCGACGTGGACGGGATGCACATCCGCCTGTTGATCATCACGTTCTTCCTTCAGTTTTTCCCCGACCTGATTAAAAACAAACACGTTTTTATACTGCAAACACCGCTTTTCAGGGTGCGGAATAAGAAAGAAACCATTTATTGCTATTCCGAAGAAGAACGGATGAAAGCCATCAAGAAGCTAAGCCCCAACCCCGAAATCACCCGTTTCAAAGGACTCGGCGAAATATCGCCCCCCGAATTTAAGCATTTTATCGGGAAAGACATCCGGCTGGATCCCGTCACGATGCGGAAATCGGATGCGGTAAAGGAAATGCTGGAGTTTTACATGGGGAAAAATACCATGGAACGGCAAAATTTCATCATCAATAACCTGGTAGTAGAAGAAGATATTTAGTTATGATACAAAATACGGCTGAAAATACCGCTCCGTGTGCAACGGAAAGCGCAGAGTCCACGAAAAAGACCGCCCTGTTTCCCGGCACTTTCGACCCGTTCACCATCGGGCATTTGTCGCTTGTAGAAAGAGGGTTGCAATTAGTAGATGAAATCATTATCGCCATCGGGATCAACCCCAATAAAAAGACGTTCTTCTCGCTGGAACAACGCATGGAAACCATTTCGAAACTTTTTGAACAAAACCCGCGCGTATCGGTGCAGTCCTACGACAGCCTGACGGTAGATTTTGCCCGGAAAACAGGCGCTCGCTTTATCCTTCGGGGCATCCGTTCCGTCAACGACTTCGAATACGAAAAAAACATCGCCGACGTCAACCGGAAAATATCCGGCGTCGAAACCTTCGTCCTCTTTACCGAACCGGAACATACGCATATCAGTTCTTCGATCGTAAGGGAGTTATTGGCATACGGAAAAAGCGTAGAGGATTTTGTGCCGAAGGAGAACTAAGAGGTTTTCACCTAATTTTATTAATAAAACGTTACACACTGCATACGCTCTACCGCTAGGGATACCGTCCCTCTAATAGCATTACCTCATTGAAAGTAAAAGCGGCTGCGCCGCCGCCTTCGCCGCTAAGCAAATACTCCGTACTCCTTTAAAATATAAAAGCGGTCGCGCCGCCGGAGTTCTCCGGAAGGAAGAATTCGGTCGAAAAGTAACTTCCGGAGTTCCCCGGAAGGAAGAATTCGGTTGAAAAGTAGCTTCCGGAGTTCTCCGGAAGAAAGAATCCGGGTGAAAAGTAGCTTCCGGAGTTCCCCGGAAGGAAGAATTCGGTTGAAAAGTAGCTTCCGGAGTTCTCCGGAAGGAAGAATTCAGTTGGAAAGTAGCTTCCGG
>JAIRSN010000039.1 GCA_031255425.1 Dysgonamonadaceae bacterium | reverse complement strand
TGGCAGCAAGCGCCTGTAATTTGAAGAAATATATGTCGTGGAAAGGTCTGAAAAAAGCAATGTCGGCAATGTCGACCATACCGGCTGCGCTACGTTCCGTTGCCGGCATGAAAACAGGTTCTTTCGGGCAACTTTTACGGGTTTTTACCGCACTGCTACTGTTCATTTCGGCAGACGGTAAAAATAGAATGCCCGGTGAGAGATATTGTTGAAAAACTGTAAACAGGTTGCGCAACAGGCCCCATATTGGACTCCTGCGGAGTCGGGTGGCTACGGAGCATCAGCATCGCACAATGCCGTATCCTATACATCACTAACAGTAAAAGCGGTTGCACTCTCCGGATACCCCAGAAATCATCTCAGGGAAGTTTTCACGCTGTCCATATATCCCGGAAAACCTTCCAAAAAAGTTTTCACGTTTTCCAGATACCCCGGAAATCGGCCCCGAGAAGTTTTGGCGCTTTCCGGATACCGGGAAAGCGTTCCGGAGAGGGTGTGGCGCTGTCCATGTCACCCGGCGACCGTCCGGAGGAAGTTGTGGCGTCTTCCGGGTGACTGGGAAAGCGTCCTGGAAAGTCCGGCACGTTAGCAGGGTAACCGGGAAAATGTCCCGGAGAGGATGGCACGTTAGCAGGAGGTACTGATTGGCTCCCGGAGAGGCGGGCGCATTAGCAGGAGGGACCCGGTCTGTCTACCGGATTTTGACGGAATAAAATCCACTGCCCAAATCGTCCCCGATAAGCGCCGGCACATAACCGGTGCGCCGGTACATCTGATAGAGGTAGCTGGTTTCGACACAGGGTAGCGGTCCGTTTCCCGTCAGGAATAAAAAGTTGAAATCGTCTTCCGGATCGTAGTAATGGAAATTGGTGAAGTAGGTCTTCTTGAAGGTCAGCGCTTGGTGTTTGCTGATTCCTGCCGGTTTGAGGATGTATCCGGGTTGAAAGGTGTCGATTTTTATCAGATGGGCGCTCTCTTTGAGCCATCCGCTGTAATCAACGGGGACAAAAACCGGGACAAATGCCAGCGAAATGAAAAAACAGTTCGCCGCGGATACGAACCGGAGCGGTATACGGTTGCGCGACAGGATATACGCCAGGGGATATAAAATCGCCGGCAGGATAAAGCGCATATTGGCGGCGGTGGACAAAACCCAGGCTATATCCGAAACGAGAAAGAGAAAAACCGGATATTGCGCCTTTTCTTTCCGGATCGTCCAGCCGTAAATCGCGGTCGTCGAAAATACGGTAACAGCCAATGCGGTGTCTAAAAAGTCGTTGGAAGCGGGGTGGCGAAAATCAAACAGGTCTTTTATGATCATAAATTGGTAGTTGAAATTCGCCTCCTGGGGAAATGCCCAGGGCAAGGGAAGGGCAAAACCGGTGTAAGGCGCAAACGGGCAACCGCTCAGCCAAACGCTTTTAACCATATAAATCAATCCGAGCAGCAGCGTGTAGGGGAGGGCTGTTTTGATGTTTTTCCGGCTGACCAGGAAGAATAATAACAGCAGGATGGGCGCTATGCTGACTTTAATAAAAACCAAAAAGACCAACAGGAAGATGGCGAGCAAATCGGTCGCTGCCGAACGGTTCAGGAAGCAATGGATAATCAGCAGGGTGAACAGGAAAAGGGGCAGGTCGACCGACGGGGCGTCCACAAACTGGAACCACAGGACACTGAAAAGGGGGACGAAGAAAAGCCAGCGGTCGGCCGGGCAAGCGGTTTTCGTCCGGCACCCGTTTAGCCGGTCGACCCACAGAAAACCCATCACGCAGATCAGGAAGCCGTTGATGTCGTTGAAGTTGCCGGAAAGGAAGGGGAAGTTGCAGGCCGCTTGCAGGGCGTGCCAGGGGCTTCCGTGAATTAAAAACAGGTGTAAATTGGCGACGCCTTTCACCCAGCCGTATTCGTTCAACCATTTGATTGTTTGGATATAATAGGTTTCGTTGTCGATAAGGAAGGGAAGCAGGGCGCTCCGCATCAGGCTTGCCGCCGCAATCAGGAGGAACAGTGCAAGGGAAAGGCGGCTCCAGCGCAGGTTTTTCCTTAATTGACGGATGTAACGGTCTTTATCCAGGAAAAAAAGGGCGACCGTCAGGGCGGTATTGCAACAAAAATATTCGATGTGAATCCGGTAGAAAAAGGCGGCGATCGTGACGGCGATCGCCTGGAAAATCATTCCCAATAAAACGGAAATGCCTATGGAGTTCAGCTTGTTCCGGAAAAATATCCGGCGAATGTATTCTCCCTGCACGGAGAATATGAAGAACATGTAAAGCCAGGTAAGTAAAATTAAAAGCATTTGTTTATGTTGTTTAGAGTCTTTTGATATATTCAAACGGTTTCTTTTCCGGAAATATTGCATTATTTGTTCCAAATAAAGATTACTTTTGCGAATAGAGAAGAACATCGACATTGATCCCCATGAAAATACTGGTTATTGAAGACGAATACACGCTGATGCAAGCAATAGAAGCCTTTCTGTTGTCGGAGAAGTACATTGTCGAAAAAGCGGCGGACTACCGGACCGCCCACGAAAAGGTGATGCTTTACGATTACGATTGTATCTTGCTCGACATTACCCTGCCCGGCGGCAACGGGCTGAAGGTGCTCGAAAAGATGAAAAAAGAAGGGAAAACGGCCAATGTCATTATTATCTCTGCCAAAAATTCGCTGGAAGACAAAATCGCGGGCTTGGACCTGGGGGCGGACGATTACCTGACGAAACCTTTTCATCTGCCGGAACTTCACGCCCGTATCAAAGCGGTTTTGCGCCGGAAACAGTTGGACGGCAAGGCTGTTGCGACGCTGGGCAACTTGTCGATCGACTTTGCGCAACGGCAGGCTTTTGTGGAAGACCGGCTGTTGAAACTGAACCGGAAAGAGTTTGACATGCTTGTTTTTTTTGCCGTCAACAAGAACCGGCTGGTGACCAAAGAAGCGCTGGCGGAACATGTTTGGGGCGACAATATCGACCTGGCGGATAATTTTGACTTTGTGTATTCGCAGGTGAAAAACCTGCGGAGGAAATTGAAGGACTGCCATTCGGATGCGATGCTCGAAAATGTCTATGGAATCGGTTATAAGATGCGCGTATGAAATTAGTCAATCACCTGATATTGAGAATTACCATCGTTTTTGCGGTCATCCTGTTTTTTTGGTCTGCCGTTTACTTTTTCCTGCAAATGGCGGAGATTCACAGCGGAAACGACGAGGGGTTGACAAACCTGAAACAGGAATTTATTGTCAAAGCCAACACGATACCCGGTTTTGTCGAAACCCTGAAAGCGTATAATCCGCTGAATATTATGATCGAAGAAATCGGGCAAGAGGAGGCGGAAATTGTCCCGGAACAGTTTGCGACCACCCGGGTCTATTTCTCCACCGAACTCGAAGAGGAGGAGGTGCGCATGCTTACGACGGCTTTTTTCTGCGAACAAAACGGAAGGTATTACCGCTTGCAGTTTTTCACGTCCACCGTCGAGAGCGACGACTTGATAAAAAACATGTTTTACTTGCTTCTGGGACTTTGGCTCGCCCTTTCGCTAAGTATTTTTGCCGTGAGTAAAGTCATTATTTCGAGCGCCAACCGTCCTTTTTACAAACTGTTGGGCAAACTGAAACAGTTCCGTTTGGACAGCAGGGAAACGGTTGATTTTCCGGAAACGGACATAACGGAATACGCTCAACTGAACCGGTCGGTGAAAGAGTTGCTCGAAAAAAACAGGAATGTGTTTAACGAGCAGAAGGTATTCATCGAAAATATTTCACACGAATGGCAAACGCCGCTGGCTATCGTTATCGCGCGGCTGGAAATGCTGATTGAAAAGGTTCAAAACGACCGGCAGTACACCGAAGAACTTGCCGCTGTCCTGACGATACTCAACCGGATGAAACGCCTGAACCGGAACCTCTTGCTGCTTTCGAAAATCAAAAACCATCAGTTTCCGGAAACGGAGCCGGTCGACCTGGGAAAGGTGCTGGCAACGGTGGTGTCCGACTTTGAAGATTTTGCCCATTACAAACGGATTACAGTCGAGCGGGAGGGAGATGCTTCGTTTGTCGTGCAGATGAACAGCGACCTGGCGCATATCCTGCTGACCAATCTGGTGAAAAACGCACTGGTGCATAACCGTCCGGGGGGAAAAGTCGTTATCCGCTCCCTTGCCGGTTCCATAATGATTGCCAACAGCGGCGACGAGGCGGCTACAAACGTGTTCAGCCGTTACCGGGGCGCTGCGACGGAAGACCAGTCGTCGGGATTGGGACTGTCCATCGTGCAATCCATCGCCGGGTTGTACCGGATGCAGATCGCCTACCGCTACGACGCGATGCATATTTTTACCCTGAGCCGGCAGCAGGAGCAATAATTCTTCCTCTTTCCCAATTCTTTCCAGAATCCGCTTCTATCTTTACACAAAAATTCAGTAATGTACCACTAAAAATAGAAGTGAATATGAAAACACTAAAAGTATTAAGTTTGATAGCCGGCGTATTTTTCTTTCAATCGCTTGCCGCCCAGAGTCCGGCAATTTCCACGCACTATTCCGATGCGGAAATTGC
>JAIRSN010000267.1 GCA_031255425.1 Dysgonamonadaceae bacterium | reverse complement strand
CAGGTTTTCGTCTATCTCCCGGCACCGTTTTTCGATGTCGTATTCCTTTTCAATGATTTGGCAGGCTTGAAATTTGTCTTTCTTGAAAAAGGAAAAGGCACTTGCGCTGATCATTTTTTTCAGGGAGGCGAAGATCTTTTTCAAGTGCGATTTAAATTCGGCGTACTCGGGCGAACCTATTTCGATTTTCTTCAGGCAGTTGACAATGTCGACCAGCATATCGTCGATCCGCTCCAAAAAGAAAATGGTTTCGTGGCAGGAAACAATCTCCCGCAATTCCGTCGCCTTGGGAGTAAACAGGATAATCATCGTGGAAAGCTTTTTCGTAATCAGCACTTTCAGGTTATCTATCGCGGTTTTGTTTTCCGCGATTTGTTTGCAAACGGCGTCGCGGCAGGTTTCGTTCATAAGCTGCTCCGTCAGGTTGAATTGATTCAGCACGATCGTCGATATAAGTTCCAGATCCTTATTCAGTTGTTTTTGTTGCAATTTTTTTATGGTTACATTCATACGAAAAGCGGTTGTTATCCGGTTTGACTGGTAATGTATTTTTCGGTTCGTTTGTCTTTGGGCGTCCAGAACAGTTTGGACGTAGTGCCGTATTCGACCATTTCGCCGGCTTCGAGGTACAGGGTGTCGTCCGAGACCCGCGCCGCGTGGGAAAGGTTCTGAGCGCTCAGGATAATGGTATGTTTTTCCTTCAACCGGTGCAGCAGCGTTTCGATCCTGTCGCTGCTTTGGGAATCCAGTGCGGAAACCGGCTCGTCCATCAACAGGATTTCCGGCAAAAGCGCAATCGACCGGGCGATACACAAAATCTGCTGCTGTCCCGTGGAAAGGATGTCGTATTTCCCGTGGAGAATATCCTTTACTTCCTCCCACAGCCCTACGTCCGTCAGGCTTTTTTCCACTATTTTGCCTTTCTCCTTTTTCGAGAGCGCGATGCGGTTGAGGCGGTAGCCGGACAGCAGGTTGTTGTAAATGCTCATATTCGGAAACAGGTTGGGAGAAGGGAATATCATCCCTATTTTCCTCCGCACTTCGACCGGGTGAAAAGCCCGGATGTTTTTCCCCCTTAACAGGATTTCCCCGCCGGTTTGGATATTCGGATACAGCTCATGCAGGCGGTTGATTGAACGCAACAGCGTACTTTTGCCCGACTGCGGCAGCCCGATCAGGGAGACCACCCGGTTGGGCTTTATCGCAACCGATACATTCCGCAGCGCGTATTTACCGGGGGAGTAAGACACGGTTAGATTTTTCAATTCGAGGACGTATTCGTTTTTCATAGGGAAACAGATTCTGAATGATTCATTGATTTCAAGACATATTTATTTGCAAAATACAGGGCGGCAACGATCAGAAACAGAAACAACGACGTAGCCCACATCAGGCCGGTCATGTTCGGATGATTGAAGAAACGCCAGATCAACAGCGAAAGGGTTATCGCGTCGCCGTTTCCGTCCATGTTTGTGGCGGAAGAACTTAAAACCACCAGAATCAGGGGCGCGGTGATTCCTGCGGTTTGCATCAGGGAGGTCAGGATGCCGCTCAGCAGTTTTTTGCGAACCGAAGGCAGGATGATTTTGAACCATACATTTGTATAGGAACCGCCCAAGGCAAATCCGCTTTCCTTTACATATTCCGGCAAGGAGTCCAATGCCCGTTGCGTTGAGCAGACAATGGATGGAAGCAGGAAGACCGCCAGCGACAGGCTGCCTGCCCAAACCGGCGAATGAACGAAGAAAAAGGAAGTCCACAGGTACACGACGAACCCGATGACGACGGCAGGCGCTCCTTTCAGAATGGCGCAGGCATACTGTGCCAGAAGGCTCAGCCGGCGGGTGCGGTTTTCGTGGATATAAATCCCGGCGAGGATTCCGGTGGGGATAGCGGCTCCGGCGGCGACCGGAAGAATCAGCAAACTCCCGTAGATTCCGCTGGCGATTCCGCCGGACACGGGCTGGTTTTCCAGTTGTGCCAGCATCGCCTCGATCGAATCGGGAGCCATGTCGACGAAAAAGGGCGGGTTGAAGTGCCGGATGCCGTTCTTAAACAGCTCGAAAAGAAGCAGGAGAAAGGGCGCAAGCGCCAGGACGGAAAACAGGCACACCAGGGCAAAGCAGGTCCGGTCGAAAAACAGAGGTTGTCGTAAATGCGGTTTCATCATCCGGTTTGTTTTCTTAGGTGAACCGTCACCGAATGAATGACGGCGGTCGTGAGAAACAGCAGCAAGGCAAGCGCGCACAACCCGCTCCGGCTTAATTCGCCTGCCGTTTCAAGCCTGCCGACCAGGACGGAAGGGATGGTGTTTCCGGCTAACAGGCATACAATCATGGTTTCGCCCAACACTTTTCCGAACGCCAGGAAGACGGCGACAACCAGCCCCTTTCGGGCAAAAGGGAAACAGACCGTTCGAATCACTTCGGTGTGGGTCGCGCCCAGGCTGTATGCGCCTTCTTTCAGGTTTCCGGGAACTTGGTCGAACAGGCAGGCGCCGAAGGAGGCGAGATAGGGAATAATCATAATGGCAAGCACCAATGCCGTCGTCAGGATACCGGACGCATAAATTCCCGTATGGAGGGACAAAAGAACCGGGCGCAGCGAGAAATAGCCCCATACCCCTAATATAATGGAAGGAATCCGCGCGCATAAATCGACGAAGGTGCTTACCCGGCGGGCTGTTTTTGTGTTTTTGCGATAGACGGAGCAAAACAGGGCGAGCGAAAGGGCGAAAGGAATGGAAACGAGCAGCGCCAGAATAGCCGTAGCAAAAGTCCCTGCGACGATGGAGCGGGCTTCGTGTTTCCCCTGATCCTCCCCGGAATCCCATCCGGAGAAACCGGAAGGGGAGAAAACCTCCCAATGCTCGAAGGCAGGCAGGGATTGTATAATTAAGGTATAGAGCATCCCTGCCGCCAGCAACAGAATCGCCGAGGCAGCGAGAATTAACGCCAGTCTGAACATGCTTTTTTCCGGATACATTCTTCTATCAGCGACACGGCAGCATCGATGCCGAATACGGATGAGTTAATACACAAATCGTAGGAGGTTGCCTTGCCCCATTCTTTGTTGCTGTAATAATTGTAGTATTCCGCCCGGCGTTTGTCGGTCTGTTCGATCAGCATCCGGGCGTCTTTTTCCGAAAGGTTCTTGTCCTGCAAAACGCGCTGGACGCGGTCTTCGATACTTGCCGTCACAAAGATTGCCAGCCGCCGGGGATGTTCCCGCAGGATATAATCCGCGCAACGCCCGACAAAGATGCCGGATTCTTTTTCCGCCAATTCTTTGATGACATCGCTTTGTATCTGGAATAAGGTTTCGTTGCATAAATAATTTCCCGAAATACTGCCCATATAGCCGGAGCGGAATCCGAAATAGGTGGCGAAGAAACTGTGGCTGCTTTGTTCGTCGGCTTTCTCAAAAAACTCTTTCCCCAACCCGCTTTCCTGCGAAGCAATCCGGATCAGTTCCTTGTCGTAACAGGGAATGTTCAGGTGCTGGGACAAATGTTCGCCGATCCGTTTTCCGCCGCTTCCTAACTGGCGCCCGATGGTGAGGACATAATTGCTTTTCTCCATAACTGTTTTTCTTTTAACTTGTCACTTAATTTGTTGTTTGTTCCACTTCAATTCCCGGTTCAACAACACGCCTGCCAACAGGACGGATATAAAATCGGAAATCGTCATGCTTGCCCAAACGCCCGTTATCCCCCAATAATTGGGAAGAACGAGAAGGATGGGTATCAGGAAGATAACTTGGCGGGTCATCGCCAGGATAATGGATTTTTGCGGCTTGCCGATACTTTGAAAGAAGGCGGAGGTGACCATTTGAAAGCCGACCAGGGGATAAACGGCAAACACCCAGCGCAGGCCGGGAACCGCTATATCGACTAAGCGGTCTTCCGTCGTAAAGATGGAGGCTACCGTGCGCGGAAACAGTTCGACAAGCGCAAACCCGGCGATCATAATCAGCGTGGCGTAGATCATGGAGCGCTTCAGGACGGCGATGACCCGGTCGTGCATCTTGGCGCCGTAGTTGTAGCCTGCTATCGGCTGCATGCCCTGGTTCAACCCGATGACAATCATGACGAACAGAAATGCCATCCGGTTGACAATCCCGTAGGCGCCGACTGCCAAATCGCCCCCGTTGCGAATCAGTTGCTGGTTGATGATGATGACAATCAGGCAACTGGCGGCGTTCATTAAAAAGGGCGACATCCCGATGGACAGCGAGTCGATTACGATTTTCTTTTTCAGCTTGTAAATTCCTTTTTTCCAGTGGATAAAATAGTCTTTGTTGTTGAATAAACGGATTTGCCAACAGAGAACGACCACCTGCGAGATGATTGTTGCGAATGCCGACCCCCGGATTCCCCAGTGGAAACCGAAGATAAACAGGGGATTCAGCACCAGATTGATAAGCACGGTGTAAATCGTTGCCATCATTGCTTTCTGGGGGTTGCCGGCGGAACGAATCAGCGCGTTCAGACCGAAGTACATGTGGGTGATGACATTGCCCGACAGGATAATGACCATAAAATCGTGTGCATAGTCCAGCGTTTCGCTTCCGGCGCCGAAGAACAGCAGTATCGGCTTCAGGAAAAGAAGGGTCAGGACGGAAAAACCGGTTCCCATTATCAGGTTCAACACGAAGACATTCCCCAGAATATCGTTGGCGGTCCGGTAGTCTTTCTGCCCCATCCGGATCGACAGCAGCGTGGATGCGCCGACGCCGACCAGCGAACCGAAGGCGGCTGCCAGGTTCATCAGGGGAAACGTTATTGCCAGTCCCGACAGTGCCAATGGTCCTACGCCGTGTCCGATAAATATGCTGTCTGTAATATTGTATAGCGAAGAGGCTGTCATGGCAATAATGGCGGGAATAGCGTATTGCATAAGAAGTTTTCCAATATCTGCTGTCCCTAAACTTACGGGTGCGCTCTCATTTTTCATTCCGTTTGTATTTGAAAATTGTGAACAAAGGTAACGATTTAATCCTGAAAACCGGAGCGGCAATATTGACGAAATTCATAAAAACAGTTATCCGGATTGCTGTTTTCAGATAGCATCCTATTTCCTTCTTTCAGGCTACGCCTTCGGCTTGCCTGATTGTTCCTTTTTGGCGGCGCAGCCGCTTTTGTATTTTTGGGAAGCAATGTTCCTATGTGCAGCCAAGCAGATATACCGTACCATTTAAAATTATAAAAGCGCCTGCGGCGCCTTGCCACTGTGTGTGGCAAACGTCCCGGAGAACTTTTTACGCTTGCCACTGTGTGTGGCAAACGTCCCGGAGAACTTTTCAC